>CAXGRW010000153.1:0-9598 GCA_964012125.1 uncultured Rhodopirellula sp. | reverse complement strand
ATTCGGATTTTGAGTTCGATCCCTCGTTGGTTGCGGCGGGAAGAACGCGATTCCACGATCTCGGATGCAGTCAGTGCCACGAACTGGATGGTGCAGGAAAATTACCCGCAGCTACCCCCATGAGTTCGTTGAAATTGGGCGAAGGTTGCTTGTCGAAAAGCGTTGCCAAGTTGCCAAAGTATGTGCTGTCGGCTGACCAGCAGCAGGCAATGCAGGCCGCAATCAAACAATCAGACGATGAACTGACAAAGTCGCAGCAGATCAGTGTCACACTTCAAACTTTGCGGTGTTACGCTTGCCATGAGCGTGATGGAATCGGAGGGGTCAGTGGTGACCGCGATCCGTATTTTCTGACCACCAACGAAAACCTCGGGCCACAAGGAAGGATTCCTCCGCCGCTGACGGGGGTCGGTGCGAAGCTGAAACCGAAGTGGATGCGGCAAGTTCTTGTCAGTGGGCGGGCCATCAGGCCCTATGTCGAAACTCGAATGCCACAATATGGAGCAGATCATGTTTCACATTTGGTAGAGCTTTTTCAGCAGGTTGACGAGTTGCCTCAGGTGGTAATGCATGAGTTTGACGACCCAAAAGAAATTCGTAAGGTTGGTACTGAACTCGTGGGCAGCGGAGGTTTGAACTGCGTCGCCTGTCATACGTTCCAACAGAAGCCTGCCTTGACGATGCCGGGTGTTGACTTAACCGAAATGGCCGAGCGTTTGCACAAGGAATGGTTCTTTCAGTACATGAGGTCACCGCAAGCGATCAGCCCCAATACGGTCATGCCATCGTTCTGGCCCGGAGGGAAAGCGATTCGCAAAGAGATTCTGGATGGAGATACGGATCAGCAGATCGGAGCGGTCTGGGAGTATCTGCAAGACGGCAGGCAGGCAAGAGTGCCGCGTGGTCTGCGGCGCGAACCGATTGAGCTGCTTGCCAGTGATGGCCACGCGGCAATGTTAAGACGCAGCTATCAAGGGATTGGGAAACGGGGCATCGGGGTCGGCTACCCCGGAGGCGTCAATCTTGCATTTGATGCAGAGCAGCTAAGGATCGCGATGATCTGGAAGGGAAAGTTTGCGGATCCTGCGGGAGTCTGGCGAAGCCAAGGGCATGGAACCGTTCGCCCTCTTGGTGGCCAGTTGATTCGTTTCGAAGCAGGGCCTGAGCTGGACAGTAGCCAGTTCCCATGGATCGTGGATGATGGACGCCCCCCAAAACATCGTTTCACTGGCTACTTTTTGGATGACATGGATCGCCCCACTTTCACTTACCAATTAGATGATGTTGGTGTTGAAGATTTCTCCAGCGGCGCGAAAAGTGAAAAGCCGGACTTGTCGCAACTGAAGCGAAAGCTCGTGTTCCAGACTGAACAGCCTCGAAACGATCTCGCTTTCCGATTGCGAACCAAGGGCGCGATCCAGAAAGTATCGGATCATCAATTTCGATTGGGCAATGCTTTGTTGATCGAAGTTGATCCAGATCACGTGGCTAGAATCGTGACCGATTCTGCCGGCAGTCATTTGCACATACCGCTGGATTTGAAAAGCGGTAAATCACAACTCACTCTTAAATACACCTGGTAGGAAACTATCGATGTTCGTACGCATTGCAAATCTGCCTGCTGTTGTGGCCACTTTTTGCTCGGGGCTATTGTCACTCTTCGCTGTTTCAGCGTGGGGTGAGACACTGGGTGAATATTGGGATACAGCCGAGGAGGAGTCGAAGTACTACAGGATTGTTGAAATCCCCATGCCAGCGGGGGTGGCAATCGAAGCAGGCTGCTTTGAGGTGATGCCAGACAATCAGTTGGCTATCGGGACGCGACGGGGCGATATCTTTTTGGTTAAAGGAGCCTTCGACAAAAATCCAAGACCTACCTACAAGCGATTTGCACATGGCTTGGATGAGGTCATGGGCATGTCGTACCGGGACGGTGCATTTGTGATCACCCAACAAACAGAGGTTACCCGCATCACCGACGAGAATGCGGATGGTCGAGCTGATCACTTTCGCACGCTCAGCGACAAATGGGGGTTTCGTAATTATCATGAATTCGCGTTTGGATCAAAACCCGACCCGGAGGGCAATGTCTGGGTCGCTCTGTGCCTTTCGAAATCGTATCACTCCGATGTTCCATTTCGAGGTTGGTGCTTGAAGGTGACGCCCGACGGAAAAACATTACCGGTTTGCAGCGGGATCCGCAGTCCCTGCGGCATTGGCCCGAACGAACATGGGGTGATGTTTTACGCAGAAAGTCAGGGGCCATGGAATGGTTCCTGCAGTTTGAAAGTCCTCGAGCAAGGTGGGTTCATGGGGCATCCTGTCAGTTTTAACTGGTATGACTTGGCCAAGGAGATGGGGGACAAGCCGGTTGTTCCTGAAAGCCGATCTCGGCTGATGATCGAGCGACAGCGAGTGAAGGAGTTAGTACCCTACGCCGTGGTCTTTCCTTACATTCGGATGGGGCGATCGATTTCTGGATTCATGGTTGATCAGACCGGTGGAAAGTTTGGTCCCTTTGAGAACCAATTGTTTGTCACAGACTTCAGTCTTAGTGTTGTCATGCGTGCGACGACAGAGAAAGTCAACGGAGTATGGCAGGGAGCTTGCTATCCCTTTCGTGAAGGCTTAGCGACCGGCCTGTTGGCTTGCCAGTTCACTCCAAGAGGTGATCTGATTGTTGGAGGGACGAACCGAGGTTGGCCGGTGAGAGGACCCCGTGAGTTTGCAATTCAGCGTCTGGATTGGACAGGGCTCGTCCCGTTTGAAATCAAAACAATCAATGCTCGATCAGAGGGGTTTAGACTGACCTTTACCAAGCCAGTTGATCCAGCTGTCGCATCTGATCCAGCGACCTATTCGCTATCCACTTTTACGCATGTCTATCAACAAGGTTATGGCAGTCCCGAAGTCGATCAAACCAAACCTCGGGTGGTGCAAGCCACCGTTTCAGAAGATCGACTCCAAGTCGACATCAAGGTTGATGGGCTAGTGCAAGGGCATGTGCACGAGTTCGATCTTGAGCCGATGCGGGAGCCAGACGGTGGGAAACTTGTGCACGAGAATGCGTACTATACCCTCAATGAAATCCCACGCGATTGAACCGCAGATTGTTACCCGTCCGATGGGTTAGCCCGATCTTAAATGAAGATTCGTAACGCAGTGGCGTTGGTTACGTTTGGGCTAGGAAGAAGTTGAACGCGACCTGACAATGAATCGCGAAGGAAAATGAATCGCGATTTGTGGGTGCAATGCTTCACCCTGTATTCAGAATCCTCGCGGCGAACTGACGCTCGTGTTCAAAAAATGGTAGGACGTTTTTCTGTCTCTTTTTTCGATAGTTGATGGTGTTTCAGGCACGGTTTTGCTGGGAGGCGCCAGGATGCTGCGAGTTGGTGATGGCAAGTTTCTAGCGATTGCAAACGATATCACGACGACAACCATACTGACAGAGAAGACCGTCCAACTTGCCTCGCTTTGGTCTTCACGTTTGAGTTTTATTATGACAATCGCGGCGATGACAGGGCCGCCAAGAACCAGTAGCGGGTTGTACCGAATGGCATCGCTAAGACGACCTGCTGCTAATGCACCCACGGCTCGCGTCGCTCCGCAGCCCGGGCAATGCAATCCGGTTGCTTGATAAAGTGTGCACTTGGGGTAGAACGAGTATTCCGCCGGATCAAAACGTCGTAGCAGCAAAATCGCAGCGATGAAAAAAGTTACGAGTAGGACACCAGTAACAAGCTTGCGTGAAAATCGGGGCCGTTCTGCGGGGGTTGTCATGGGCTCTTAAAGACCGCCGGTCTGCGCAGCTGCAGCTGCCCCAGCTGCCCCAACAACAACGAAAATCACAACGATGTAGGCAATTATTGCGAGGATCGTTAACGCCAGCGATATATAGCCCATAATCATGCCATCGCCATGGTTCGTCCGGAGGCTTCGCCGCTGTCGGCTTGTTTGACGCCCAGATGCCCGCAAATGATGGCAGGAATTGCGGTGAATACTCCACACAGCGTAAGAGAAAGAATACCCGTGACCAGTGCCGCAATGGCCATTCCTTGTGGAAGCTCTTGCTGGAAATTCGCACCTGGTGGATTTTGATAGGGATTGTTACTCACAGGAACGCCTTTGTCCGAAAATGCGAAGGTTCGTTGGGTTAGCTTTGATTCGCAGCGCAGTTAGCACCGAGTGCAGTGGTGTGAACTTTTATTATCATACAGATATCGAGGTTTCCGCGGCGTGGGACCTTGTGAAAATGAATGTTTTTACCGTCATTAAATTCGTTAGCGAGGCGTGGGTAGGCGGTGAGCAAAGATGACGACTTGCATGATGTCGGTGGAGTGAGCGAAGATTATGCACATGAGAGTCAAAATGCCTTCAGAAACATCATCGTATACAGGGTGACTCTGTTGGAACGCTTAATCACTCACATGGCTTTGGGAATGAGAGATGCCTGGCCGTTTGTGAAAAAAATTGAGCGGAGCGAATACGGATCTGCCCTCGTGCTTCAAAAGTTCGTAGTAACGGATGCTCCTCAGCATTTGAACCAGGAAATCTCAGCAAACGCGAGTTAAATACCGATGCTCAAGAAACTTGAATTCACGATGAGTTTGCAACTTTTCTTCCTCGCTCTTGCACTTGTTGTGAGCAGCGTTTCGCAAGCGGCCGACCAAGCAAAACCCAATGTCCTGTTCATTGCCATCGATGACTTAAGACCCGAGTTGGGCTGTTATGGGTCACCGATTGCCAAGAGCCCACATATCGATCGCCTCGCCTCCGAGGGGTTAAAATTCAACCGTGCTTATTGTCAGCAGGCGATCTGTAGTCCGTCACGAGCAAGCCTGATGACAGGTGCAAGACCGGACACGATCGGGGTCATCGAAAACACTGCCTACTTCCGTGAATTGAATCCGGATATTGTCACGTTGCCGCAGCATTTGATTGCCAATGGTTACGAAACAGCGTATTGCGGGAAAATTTATCATGCCAGAATGACCGATAATGAGCGGTCGTGGAGTCGTACGCCCGCGTGGAAGGCATGTCAGTACAAACGTCCAAAACTACCCGGTAGCTATGCCTTGCCGGAGAATCAAAAAACGTGGTTGGAAAACAAACATGCCATGTTGGCCAAATATGGTCCCAGTGGTTCGGGGGGCCTTGTCCACGGTCCAGCCTATGAGGCAGCCGATGTTGAGGATCACATGTATGCCGATGGCTTCAACACACAATTAGCGATCGCAACACTTAAGGATCACCTCAAGAATAAGCCTGCCCAACCTTTGTTTTTGGCGTTAGGGCTGGTCAAACCGCATCTTGATTTCATCGCACCCAAGAAATATTGGGACCTATATGATCGCAATGTCATCAAGACTGCGTCTCAGAAATCACCGCCAGAGGATGGGGCGGCAACCGGTCTGCACGCTTCATTCGAATTGCGTACCCGCCACGGCATTCCCAAGTCTGGACCCATCGGTGAAGAGTTGGCTCGTACGCTACTGCACGGCTATTACGCGTGTGTCAGTTATGTTGATGCACAAGTTGGGATGATGCTGAAGGCCTTGGAGGATGCAGGTGTTCGGGACAATACCATTGTGATTGTTTGGGGAGATCATGGTTGGCATCTCGGAGACATGGGGATCTGGGGCAAAGCAACCAACTATGAAATTGCCACGCGTGTGCCGATGGTGATCTGGACGCCAGATATGAAGCAGCGTGGTGCAACGACGGATGCATTGGTGGAACTGGTCGACATCTATCCGACGCTTTGCGAACTAAGTGGAGTGCCGCTGCCTGAGCATCTTGAAGGACACAGTTTCGCTCCCCTGCTGACCGAGCCCGATCGGCCTTGGAAGAAAGCAGCATTTAGTCAATTTCCCAATCCTGCACTTCGTGAGTGGGCGGCGAATCCTCTATCGGCCGGAATGCGACAGACCTTCTTTGGTCCGTTGATACGCGATGTCGAGAGTCGCATCATACGGCAGCAAGGCGATCGCTGGGACCGAGATCTCTTTGAAAATCACCTGATGGGCTACACGATGCGGACTGACAGGTACCGGCTTGTGTTGTGGCGTGACTATCGGGACCCTGATCGTGCGCCGGTCTTTGTCGAGCTATATGACCATCAGATTGATCCCAGAGAAACCCGCAACGTGGCGATGGAACAACCACAACTCGTCAAGCGTTTGACCAGGCAGTTCAATCAGGGTTGGCAGGCGGGACGCTAGAAAGTCTGCTCGAGAAGGTTCGAATTGACGTTCAGTGATTTCGGTCTACTTGTCCAAGTTGTCTTTAATCTGCTCGTCACTGGGTTTCGGTGACGGGCAGCCATCTTCTGGGACGTTGACATTCGCCGTCCATAGAATTGCGTTGAGCATCACTTTGCGAAAGTTGTCATCTTGCCAGCTGCTGTGGTTGTGAGCACCCGTGAAGCCAAAGCCGCGACCGCCCTCGGGGCGTTCATAGGCCCATGCAACATGCTGCTTTTCACCGGACTCCACCGCCTTACGTACAGCTGGATTACCACTTCTGTCACCATCTCTCCGTTTCAGTGTTTCTGGTGGAGGAAGATCCGAGAGTATAGGCGTGACGCCTTTCATGTCGTCGACGAAACGCATGTGGTAGTACCATTCATCATTGATCTTGAAAGGTTTGACGCCATTGCTGATGGGATGATCGGGAAAGCTTTTGAAGTCGGGAGCCCAGTGCGGATTGACGGACCAGTTGAGATCGCAAAAACCGCCCATCCAATCCAGAAACTTCTGGCCCGGTTCACCCTTTTCCGCTTCGGTGGCCCAGTGAATCATCACGACACCGGTGCCCTTCTTCATCAGGGCGTCGAAGTCGGTCAGGTGAGGATTGAGCACATGACCGCGATGGCCTGTGCAGAAAATCACAACTGTATCTGCGTCCTGTAAGATCGACGTGTCTTTGGGGTAGCCATAATGAGGTACCAGTTCCGCCTCAACCGCGAGTCCTGAATCGTTCAACGCCTTGGCCAGGATCATATTCCCGGCACGATGCTCGTGATGCATTCGCCCATGACTGGGGGACCCAGAAATGAACACGACTTTGGCTTTTTCGGCAGCATTCAAACCACTGAGCGAACCAGTGAGAAGAATGGCCACAAGAACGATTCGAAGATTCATAGGTCACTTGCTGGTAATTGCAACTTTGTTCCAGTACGCCCACTCGTTCATCCAATTGTTGGGATGGTTTTCGATGGACAAACGTATTTTCTTGCCTGCGTAGGGGGTCAGATCAACAGACACCTCCATCCACTCGTCATCGCCGACTGACTTTGAGCTTACCAGTTGGTTCTCAATGATCTTTCCGTCGGCAAGAACACGCAGTTGCCAATCACCATGCGGATGGTGGCTGACTCGCATCTGCAATGTCGTTTTCTTGCCTTTGGGTATCGTGGCCGTACGGTGTAGGCTGCTTGCCTTGTTCTTGTTGAGCGGATGCGTTTGGACTGCCTTGGCATTGCGGAATGCATCGTGCGCCACCACGCCACCCTCGCCCACGTTTCGGACATTAAAACCAGGGGCCACTTTTTGAATGGTCGTTTGCCACTCTGGCTTGGGCTTTGGTTTTTTCGGAGAGCTTAGATCTACCACCGTTTCCCCGCTCAGCATGCGACGGGCCACAAACTCCTGCAACTTTGGGATCTTCCCGGATACTGCAAGGGCCAAGGCTTTATCGGTGTGCTTGGAAACCATGGGCTCTAACGCGAACCAGTACATTCGGGGCAGGTTGTTGTCCTCCACATCTTGAGCATGCGAGACCAATCCTTCCAGGATCGCCCAGCGATCAGCAAACGGCAGACGCCCTAGTGCAGATGCCAAATAGAGGCGAACGATTGGAGAGGTGTCTTGCCTCGCCATCTCAACAAACTTGCCATGAATCTCCCGGTTGATGACAGGCTTGTTTGTTGTTGCTGCGGTCTGGAACGAATGGATGCTGCTGCGATCGCAAAGAAACTGGATGCACCAACTGCGAACGTATTCATCGTCGTGGTTCAGTAACGCTTGCAGCCGATCTGTATTAAGACCATCAGTCACATGGAGTGCCCACAAGGCTCTCAGACGTTGGGGACCGGTGGTGTCCGTCGCGTTGAACAATTGGTTCAGTTTCTCATGCACCAGTTTGCTGTCCAGTTTGCCAGCAGCGGTTCGAGAATGAAGCAACAGTCTGGCCTGCCGGACATACCAATCATTAGTGTGTGATTGCAGGCCGACCAGTTGGGCATCGCTCATGGCTCTCAGATTGGGTCGTTCTATGGGCTTCGCCCCTGTGGGCGTGATTCGGTAGATTCGACCGCTGTTGGCAAAGTTGATCGTGTTGCCGCAGACATCGGTGTCGTGCCAATCCAGAACGTAGACGCCACCCTCTGGGCCTGTTTCCACACTGAACCCAACCCAAGCCAGGTCGTTGGTGGGCATGAAGTCATCACCGTGGCTTCCAACGAAGCTCGAACCTTTCGGGGTCAAGATATCAGTCAGCACGGCATGTTCATGGATGTTGCACATGAATAATCGATTGCGATACTCGGATGGGAAAGCATCAGCGAGATAGACTCTCGCGCCCCCGTGCGCCGACAGACGGTTTTTGTGGGTCCGGATTGTTTTGATGTCATCGTAAATGTGTGGATTGACGTGTGGGCGGCTTTGTTTGGTATAAACACCCCCCTGCACGATGTGATAGAGATGCGGGATCACGCAGCATGTGACGAAGCCCTGACCTTGATCATTGAAGTCGAATCCCCATGGATTAGACAAGCCGCGGGCATACACTTCAAATTTGTTCTGTGTGGGGTGATAACGCCAAATGCCCCCATCGATGAACTGCCGCTCAGCGTCACTGTCACCGGGTTTGCCAACACGCGACTGTGTGAATACCCCATGGCACCCGTACAGCCATCCATCGGGCCCCCAGATGAAGCTGTTCAGCGTTTCGTGGCGATCGTTGATTCCCCACCCATCAAGCAGCACCTGAGGTGGGCCATCAGGAACGTCATCCCCGTCTGCATCAGGAATGAAAGTCAGGTTGGGAGGTGAACCAACAAACACACCGCCAAACCCGGGGGCGAGACCAGAGGTAAATGTAAGTGTGTCCGTGAACGTTTTCTTTTTGTCAAAGACACCATCACTGTTCGTGTCTTCAAGAATCTGGATTCGGCTGACTGGATCATCAGTGTGATCTCGCCGGGTTCGATAGTTGAAGTTTTCGGCCACCCACATTCGGCCTCGGTCATCGAAACAGAATCCGATTGGTTCTGCGATGTCGGGTTCGGAAGCGTAAATCGAGACTTCGAAACCCTCGGGAATCGCCATCTTTTTGACAGCTTGCTCGGGCGTCAGGAAGGGCGCATCACTGGTGCGATGTTGCTTCTTCGGTAATTCGTTACGAGGGTCAGCGGCATGGGTTACTGTCGCATGGGTGGCTGTTAATAGACACAGTGCCACACAGGACCAATTCAATTTTACGAAACGTTGCTGCTTCACTTTGCCATCTCCACCTGGGCGGTTGTTCTGAGATACTTGATCAAGTCAAGCATTTCCTGTGGTTTCATCTGTTCCAGTTGCCCATCGGGCATCAT
>CAXGRW010000152.1:0-9601 GCA_964012125.1 uncultured Rhodopirellula sp. | reverse complement strand
CCGCACCACCGATACCAACACCACCAGCCCACGATTCAATGGAAGCTTCATCATTCGTGTCGAGGGTAACGGCCCCCGAGGAATCGATAGTCGAACCATTGACTGAAGACTCGATCACATTATCGATTTTATTTTGTGAACCTGACCCAGCACCCGAAAGAGCAACTCCTCCCGAAGATCCACCGGCACCTCCTGCGGCAAAACCAATCGCCACGGACAAAATGTTCGATGTGCTGTCTGCCGTCAAAACGACATCTCCTGCTGCGATGACGCTAGAGCTGGAGATGGTTGATTTAACCGTGTTGGAAATTTTGTTAATGGCGATGGATGCACCGGCTTGGACAGCAGCTGCACCACTGCCACCACCCGCGCCGGATATAGAGCCAGCACCGGAGATCGCATCAATCGTGGTCTCATCGATGGCTGTCAAATGAACGCCGCCACCGGCCGTTGTGGTGACGGAACTTGAGCTGGAAACAGATGCCTCGACTGTATTGTTGACTTTGTTAACGGTGCCAGCACCTGAAAGCGAGATTGCCGCCGCACCGCTCGACGAGCCCGCACCCGTTGCAGCAAATCCGATTGCTACAGCAAACACTTCAGTGGTTTGTTTTGCTTTGATATCCACCGTTCCGGCAGCCTGCACAACCGAACGATCAATGTTGGCCTTGATCGTGTTGTCAACATCATTGATTACTACGGAAGCCCCTGCGGCTCCTGCAACGGATCCGTTGGCCCCGGCTGCTCCACCAGCTGAGGCACCCCCACCGAGCACAAAAAGTTTTGAATTGTCACGAGCATCTAAAGTCAAGTTTCCAGAGACTGTTACATTACTGTTGTCGCTGATTTTTGCTGTGATGGAATTTTGAATATCATTCAATACGACCGAGCCTGCAGCGGAAAATTGCAACGCGGCACCCGCGCCACCAGAGCCGCCACCTGCAACCCCGATCGCATAGGCACGCACGTCACTGGCTTCCTCGGCATCAAGATCAAGCGAAGAGGCGCTGTTTACCGTCGAGCGGTCCACCTGGGCAGTTACGTTCGTCGTTATAGAATTTGCCGCGAAGCTCGCACCGGCCTGTAAAGAGGCGGATGTTCCCGAACCAAACGTAAAGGAGATAGATACCGCACCGGCGACTGCATCAATATCTGACTCGTCTTTGGAGCGAATTGCAATCGCGCCACCGCCTAACATTGTGACGACGCTCCCGCCAATGATACCCGCGTTGACGGTACTACCAATTTCATTGATTGAGCCAGATCCTGCAGCCGCAAATGAGACGCCACCTCCTGAGCTGAAGCTACCCGCTACGGCGAAGCCAATTGTGACTGTAAAGATTGTCGATGATTGTGTGGCCGTAAGGTGGAGATCTGACGACTGGGTAACGGTGCCGACCGTCACAGTGGCACCCCCATCAATGAGAGCATTTACTGAAGAATTGATTTCGTTTAATGCAATTGACGCACCCGCCGCCCCTGCTGCTCCGGCGATCGAACCTATGGTTGACGTATTCGTGGCGGTGATCCCAACATCGCCAGTTGAAACAACCTCGGAGCCATTCGTTATGCTGCTGTGGACCTTCTGATTCACTATGTCATTGATGGTCACAGCACCTGCAATCGAAATCGACGCCTTGGTGCTAATCGCTATTGCGGCAGTTGCTGCAAGCGACTCAATCAACTGTTTGCCGTCAGAGCCCAGATAAAGACCATGGACATAAAGGTTGGAACTATCGATCCCGGCGTGTACACCATGATCGGTGCGGCTTCCAATCGCGTTGTAGGCGGTTGCTACACCAAATCCAAGTGATGGGCCCGACGATGACAACGCGACTGAGACGGCCCCTGAGATAGAGCGGATGGAGGCATTGTCATTAGCAGTGACCCGAGTAATCCCAGCAGAGTTCGCACTCGAACCAAGGTTGCTGCCAACAATCTTTGCTTCAGTTGTATTGTCAACATAATTGACGGAGGCCGTTCCCGTGATTGCTCCCGATGCCTTTTGGGACTGAGACACACCGATAGCTGCACTGACGGTTTCGATGGTGCTGTCATTATCAGCGGTAACTGTTAAAGGCGAAGCGTATCCGATCTCGCTATTATTGATGTAGGCCTTGGTGTCGTTATCGACCTCATTCCATGCAAAGCCGAACCCAAAGCCTCCGCTGCCTTTAACGGATCCCAACGAAACTGAGGCTGCACCGGCAATTGAGAAAACATCAGACTCGTTGTATGCCTTGACGGAGTGAGTGGTTGGGTTAAACGAATGACCCGTTCCTGTCATCGTTGTGGGGTCAAGAGTAATTGCTAGCCCACGTGCGGCTTCCGATTCAGAGCCCGCTAATCGAAAAACATGGGTGTTAGAGGTTGAGATAGCGTAGTAAGTGCGTCCGTGGACGAGCCCACCAATATTTTCTCCACCACCGTTGTCGTATACCAGAGCCTGACTGGACTGGTATCCGTGAGGTGCTCCAATATTGATATTCGTCTTGGCTTCAATCTGCGTTGTTACAAGTGCGATATCGTCAGCGGGATCAAATTCAACGATTTGATATGAGTCGGCTGACTCCGTTTGGTGAGTCAGCGTATGGATTTCGCCAGCACCATGTGTGAAATTCAACGAGATCGGACTACCCGAGGCCGAATTGGCCAGTTTCAGTTTTTTGTCATCGTCGGTTGTTCGAATGTAATAGGTGTCACCGCTGACGAGTCCCCCTAATGCAGTGCCCCCGTTTGTTTCATAAACAACTTCAGTTCCGTCAGTGAAGCCGTGATTGGTTTCCAAAGTAATCGTATCTTCAGAGCTAGAAGTTCCAGCATCGTAGAGTCTGTGGCCGCTTTCTGACGAAGCTGGTGCGCTAATTGGAGTAATGTTGGCACCCGCCGAGTCAGTTGCCAGTTGGATGCGTCTCGGATCAGTCGGGTGTTTCACCACATAGTAGGTCGTAGTAGCATCCAATCCGGGCAAATTAGCATTACCACCATTTGCGTATCGCACAGCCCTGCCGGTTTCCCAATTACTCTCTCGGCTGAGCGTGATTGAGTCGTTAGCTTCGTCGCCAGTGTTGATTTGGCCGCTGTTGGTTACCTTGGCCGCCGAAACTGCGTTGGCTAACGTGAGCGTTCCGGATACATGATCGATCAAGCTGACGGTTTCACTTGTCAGGCTGTTAAAAGAGAATGATCCAGCCAAGCTTGCAGAGACGTTGCCTCCGGTGCCTGTGGCGCCAGACCCGCCAGCAGTGATCGAAAAGAGCCAACTATCGTTTTTGGCATCCACTCGCAATTTACCGGCTTCGAGCTGCAGCTTCTTTGTGCTACCTGAGGAATTTCCTGCACCGTAGATGTAAGCTTTGGTGCTCCCTGTGATTTCATTCCAACCCGCCGCACCTGCCAATCCCACGGAACTGTTTGACCCGACCGTTGTAGCAAAGGCAACAGCTCCTCCAATCGAATAAAGCTTAGTGTCGTTTAAAGCGATGATCTCAAGAGTGTCGTCAGTCTTCAATTCGCCCGCATCGTAGACAATTGCTTGGACATGATCATCGAATACATTGTTGGAAACATTCCCTGAGAGCCCTACCGCCGAAGTTGGCGTGGAAGAGGCAGGGTTTTTTGATCCGGTTGATCCTGTCTTGCTCTTGGTGACAGGTTGCGGCTTTCCATCTGCGACCGCTGCAGCGACCGAAAAAATTCCATTCCATCCCGTTGCTTTGGCATCGACCTTGATGGATCCAGTCACGTCGATGGAAGTGTCGGTTTCCGGAATGACTCCGGGGTTCGCCTGATCGAAACTACCGGACATTGGGTTTATGTTTCCGATGACGGCATAAACATCACGGTCGACATCATTGATCCCCACCGTAATTCCAAAGCCAAGGCTTTTTCCCTTCGCTACACCTCCCAACCAACTGATGCCTGTCTTGAGATTGCCGGCATAAACCGTAACGTCCTTGCCCGAAACAGTGACGCCATCAGCGATGCGAGCAGTGCTGTTGCTGTTATGATCGACGTACGAGAAGCTCCCGGCAATGCCAAAGCTGTCGGAGGCCTTTGCTCCTGCTTGGGTAAAGTTGAATAGGAAGGTTGCCTCCTCAGCTTTGAGGTTGAGTCCCCCTGCATCTCCAGAATGGATCTCTGCATCGGTTTCGACTAAGGCTTCAGTGTTGTTATTGAGAAACAGTAGTTGGAACGCACCGCCCATTCCACTTTTACCATCAGCGCCCAATAATTTGGCTGCACCTTTGTTCGCACCTCCATCTAGGTCAAATTCCAACGTCGGGAGCGAGAAATCGAAGACTCCCGTAAGGTGTACCATCTGAAGGTAATTGGTAGCTTCCACCGAGACGGTCTGGTTACCTTGATCACCGGCCCCTCGAGTCCGCCATGTTGTATCTTGATTTACTTTAGCATTTGAACGTATGTAAGCATTGGCATCATTGTTAAGTACAAGCAGATTGACTGAACCGGCAATTCCAACGTCACCTTTCGCGGTACTTCTGGACCAGGTGTTTAGCATCTTGGATTTCAACCCAAGGGTCCCATCGAGGTAATCATTGACAGCATCTACTCTGCCGGCGTTACGCTCGGTTCCAGAGGTTTCGCCCGCTCTCAGGAAATCACCAAACTCTCCGACGCTCATTGGGATGAACTCGTCGGGACGAGTGCGGAAGGGATACTTAATTTCCGAGATAACACGCGTCGCGCGGTCGGCGTCCAGCTCGGCGTTACTTTGGACCACAGCGGTCGTGTCGTTATTGAACAGCCCAACTGTCACGGCTGTGCTTCCAGCAACGCCAGCTGCAGGGCTGTCGTCTGGATCAACGTCACTGTCAGCGTTGAGCTGAACACCTTGTTCGATGGTAGCCACAACTTCTAAATCTTCGCCAGACTTCAGGCGTGCCGAAGGTGAAACGGTTGCAACTGCATCATGGTCGCTAAAAATGAATGCCAACGCACCGGAAAGTGCGAAGGCTCCTCCCCTTGCATTCCCACCAGCATCAGCCTTTTTTCCCGCGTCTGCTTTTTTGTTTACAAGTTTATTGAAGATAGACGCTGCAGCAGGCCCTGCGTTTCCGATGATGCCCCCATCGCCGAAATCGTCTCCGTCCTCATCAGGTTCCGCTTCAGCGACGGCAACATCATCGGCAGCGAGAGTTGCAAGCACCCCAATACCGGCGGTGAAACCAGAATCGAGTACGTGCGTGGCATTAAAAGTATGGATGTTACCGGTGGCCGAGCTCGGATCCAATGATAGGGCAACGCCCGCTCGTGCCTTGTTTTCGCTGTCAGCAAGTTGGACTATTTGCTTGTCGACAAATCGATTGTCTCCGTCGAGGTTAGTTTCATCAGTAGCGGTGACAATGTAGTAGGTGGATCCATCGACGAGGCCACCGATCGGCTTTCCATTGCCTGAACGGTAAACGACCGCTTGTCCGAGCTCAAATGTGGATGCAACTAGGCTACTGGTGTCGGCTACATCATTGGAATTATCAAGCAGGATGGTGCCGGTGTTACCATTAACCGTCGATCCATCCGTGGGGTCGATTTTCTTCTGGTTCGTGTAGTTGCCGGGGTCAATGAAATCGTCGTCGTCTTCGAACGAGACGAAGTCCATTACCGATCCTGATATGTCTGCGTCGTAAGAACCCTCAAGCATATCGGTCGCTTCAATCGCCTGATTTTCGGTTGTGGCCAAACGAATTAGCGCGGAATTGTTTGGGTCAGTAATCACGAAAAAGTTGACATCGTCACGTAGGCCGCTATCACTACCAACCTCAAACTGGCCACTTAAGGTGCCCGGTATGCTATTCCCTCTTCGATTTGAGTAATTTACAAGGTCACCGGGCGACAATGCGTGTGGGGTAGCCTTGGGATCCGTGATGTTTGCAACCTTTGCCATGTCGATCGAATTTCGTTCGTGATCGACGATTGATGACTCAAATTGGTGGTAGGAATCTAATGCGTAACTGCCACTGGAGGTTGCACCTGAGATTGGGAGATGTATACCACTCTTTGCATTAACCGCTGTATCTGCAAGTTGAAGAATCTGCTTTCCGTCGAACAGTTCATGCGTAATTGCGTAATAGGTTTGCCCTGAGGTCAGCCCGGTAATGGATGATCCACTGAGGTGTTCGAACACCACGGGGTCGCCATTCTTGAAAGTTGATGATCCCGCTAATTGGAGCGTGTCTTTTTCGTAATTGATTCCCCCAGCTGCGATCGTATGTCGTTGACTGGTACCAAGAGCATTAATATTTACCGGATCGGGACTGGCACTGGAAAAAGCATCTGCACGACTATTGAAAAGCTTAAGCAGACCTGAGTGTGAATCTGCTAACGAGGTGTCATACGCATTATCCTTGTGCAGATTGCGGACATAATAAGTAGACCCGGGAGTTAAATTACCGAGTGCCGTTCCACCGCCTGTCGAGTATTTGACGCTGTCGCCTGTTCGCAGGGTGTGGCGGCCAAGATTCAAGGTGTTGTCAGATACAGAAACCGTCGCGCTATCTGCAGCATTAAAATGATATTTGGCAGTCGCTTCGGGATCGAATTCAAATTTTACAATTGCTCCTGGTTTCTGATTTGCTGTGATCGTACCGCGTACATCAGTTTCGACATCGGAGTATGAGAGGGTAACTGCTGTTCCGATTGCTAGTTTTCCACCTTTCTTGGTGTGCGCTTGCGAATTTGTCTGCGTTGCATTTGTGCCGTCCCCGATAATATTGACTGATTTCCCGGCGGAGATAACAACATTTTCTTCAACCGTTGTTTTGGAAACAAGATTGCTATAGCCGACGGTGAGACCAAACCCAACTTCCGTTGTTCCTTTCATCTGCGCTTCTATAGAAGCCACTGAGTTGCCCGTTGACCCTATTACAATGGCCTCAGAGGCTTGAATACTGGCCGTTCCCTTTATGTTCACTCGCGCATCCGCTTCGGCATGCGCGTATCCCACCGAAAACGGACTGGGGAAGTTTTTCGTTGATGCTGCGACACCATTCGCTTGAGCGGTAGCAACTGCTTCTATACTCACGCCTCCCGTACCGATAATCTCAACACCAGTGTTGACATTGACAGCGGAGTTAGACTTGCGAATTGCCAGTTTTACAGGCAGCGCTAAGTTTTCCTCGATCATCTCCTGCAACGGTGTGATGATGAAGCTGCTCGCGAAACCGCTAGCCCCAATCAACGCTTCGAAAGTTAAGTCTTCTGATTGAGCTTTTAGAATTACACTCGCACCCTGAAGACGAGCACTGTCGTTGATGTCGATTTTCGTCTCTCGGGGGACCCAATTGTCAGGATGTTCAATTGGAATCAAGGCATAGAAATCGCTATTGACGAAGAATGTGGCATTCAACTTTATATCTTTTGCTGCCCAGTTCGATCCTGCTTCGACGAACGACAAAAGATTCGCGGAATTCCCGATTTCAATGGTTTTCACCGACTGTCGCTGAAACGCTCCGATAACGCTGTTCTCGTTAAGCCCTGTAAATGCAATTTTCCCAGAGTCACCAGTCGAGGTGGATGTCTTATTGACATGCACCGCAACATCGCCTGCAGGAGAAACGTGCCGAGTCGACACAGTCACATTGTCTGATACCGTGATTGTTTCGGCTGAGAATTCTAGGTTTGTACCACCCGCGAGCAGATGCTGGGTCACTTCAATCGAATCTTCACCCGTCCCACCCACAAGTCTGAAACTACTGATTTGACCCGCGGGCAGTACCATTCCTGCCAAATTAACCGAATCTGGAAGGCTTCCGAGATCGACGTCAATCGAGTTGATGTCCGCGATTGGAATCCGTGCCTCGGCAGAACCCACCCGTATGATGCTCGAGCCCGAAATGGAGATGTGATTTGGGCTCCCCAGTAGATTAGTGTAGTTGTCTTTTACATTTAGATATTCAATGCCGGAGATTGAAACCGTAGATAGTTGCAGTTGATTCAGTTCCTCAACAAGAACGTTATCTTCCTCAGCGAATGAAAGCTTTCCTTCGTTATCCAAACTCAATTCACCGAGTACAACGGAAAAATCGATCGCGGGAACAATAGGGGGTGTTTCTACCTTGCCAATGGACCTCTCCAATACCCAGTTGTCACCACCGAAACTGTGGTGGCCCGAGAAGTCTTCAGAAGCAGCAACATCAGCCTGCAATACATCGGACAATTTCGACAGGAGTTGTACCCCCTCAGGACCCTTTGCAACCTCGCATCCATAGACAAGGAAGTCGCCGTCAGGTGCTAGTGCTTTGCTCCACTGTGAGAAAGTTGACCGGTTACTTACTAGCCCGCGTGCTGTGATCCTGTCGTTGCCAAGCTTGATCGTGCCCGTGGACCCGTGGCTGATCAAATGAATCGACTTAAGGTTGTCATATCCCTCGAGTAAGTGGCTGACTTGCTCAATCGCTGAATACCCGTCATCTTCGATGGCAACGACATCGTAAGCCGAGGAAGTAAGGAGTTCGCTTGCCAAGAAGTCATTGCGGTTGGCGATACCAGCGTCAAAGAGAACCAAATGCTGTGGTAGTTCAGGCACCTCATCCCGTAAGGCGGGATTTGAGTTTAGCTTCACCGAAATTTTGTTGCTGAGCAGATTAGATGCTACTGCCTCCGACGAATGCGTCTGTTGTGACCATTCCAGCCAATCAAGACTTTGAGCACCAACCGTCAGTGGTTGATGGTTGATTGCTGTAAGCACATCGGTATCAATCAGTTCTGCAATCTGATGCGTGCCGAGATCAGTGTTTTGCTGATTGTGACTATTTTCAATACCACTTACATCGCTCCACCCAGAATCAGCTGCAAGTAGTGCGCGAACTTCCAATTGCTCCATGAGCATATTGCGCTTGTTCTGTGTAACTTGGTTCTTGTAAGCATCTTTTTTGCTCAGATACTGTTTTAGTCTTTTGGGCATTTGTTTACGCATGAACATTTCTTGTGGTGCAATGATGTCAATGGTGTCAATGGTGTGCCCTCGCCACACATCGGGTGGCGGGCAACTTTTTTTTCGTGGGTAGTCCAGTGATGGATACCGAGAACATTGGTGAGGCTGGGTGGCCTTGCTTGTCTTGGTGGAATAGGCGCAATCGGTAATATCCGCATAATCACTAGGCTCGTAATGATAGCGTTCTAGGTGCAGGTTGTTCAGCAGCTGAAAGGGATTTCGACATAGCCAATGCGGGGGGGGGCGAGATTGAAGGGAAGAACAGATTCCCTCGTGGTCATTTAGGGAGAATTGAAGTTTCTGTGCCTGAACTAAATGCATGTAGCTGTTGTGTTGCATTTCAACGTGGTTGCGAATTACACGGGTATATTCGAGGTGTTTGGCAAAATTTCCACCGAATGTCATCGGTTTTGGAATTGAGTCACGATTGCCGTATCAGTCTGACGACGAGGAGACCCTGCGGCGAACTCAATGAGAGGAGGGTCTGGCATGAGGGATTCATTAGTCAGCTGTTGCAAAAGACTGATTTTGGGAGCAACGCGTAAGGCAAAAAACCGATACCTGGATTCCTGACGCTGGTCGGACACGAAGCATGGGCGAGTTCAGCCCAGATCAGAAACGACTCTGCAACTCAATGATCATAAATGC
>CAXGRW010000151.1:0-9671 GCA_964012125.1 uncultured Rhodopirellula sp. | reverse complement strand
CTGTTTTCTGACGTTCGAGCCTGCTGCACGTCGTCCAAGTAGTAATACAGTACTTGAACCGCTAAAGCAGTCACCGCCGTCACCACTACTGATGCAATTCCGACAATGAAAATTCGTTTGACATTGAGATCGTCGTAGGCAGCCATGGCGAACCATCAAATTCTGAGGTGTCTGTTTTCTAAATCAATTAATACTTCTGGCCACTTGGCTGACGCCTGAGGCCCATTTCTTCTAAAAATTCTCAAACGCGATTGATTCACCCAATCTTGGGTCGCGAACCGCAACGACCTTATTCTGCTGAGCGAGCCCTAAACACAGCCCCGACAGCAGTCCCGCCATCCCTACAACGCACAAGATGCTCGCAACTACACCCATCACGCCACCAGCATTCCCTTCTTCGACCGACGGCATAATCATGAAGTAGACATCCACGTAATGCATGATCAGCAAATAAGCTCCCCAAGCACATACAAGTCCTGGTTTCCGCCGCACGTGTCTGCTCATGGTCCCGGCAAAGGGCAGCATCCAATGGAAGAAGATCAAAACCAGCGCGACACTGCCCCAACTTCCAATCTGGCGGATATAGAACCACTCTGTCTCCTCCGGGATGTTTCCGTACCAGATCAGCAGATACTGACTGAACGAGATATAGGTCCAGAAGAACACGAACCCGAAGATAAGCTTTCCGAGGTCGTGGTAATGCTCGACAGTAACCTCGTCCCTCATGGCACCTTGCTTTTGCAGCACGTAACTGGCAACCGCTAAAAGACAGTGTGCGCCCAAGATGCTACCTGCAAACAAATAAACACCGAACATGGTCGAGAACCACATCGGCGCGAGGCTCATCACCCAATCAAACGCTGCAAAGGTGGTAGTCAAAGAAAACAACATGACAGCAGGACCACTCCAGTACTGCATTTTGTCCGTGATTGCTTTCTCGCCTGTTTTATCCTGACGGACACTATTCTTGAAGAAGAACAAGGCAAGTGATGTCCATACGGCGAAGTACCCAATGGTCCGAACCGTAAACCAATCTTGGTTCAACCAACGAAGCTTCGTCTCCCAAACCTCTGTCGGCAGTCCATGATCTGGTCCGTACTCTGCGTTATCCCAGCGGTAAAGCGTGCCTTCACCCATCCAAAGTGAAGCGATAATGGGAATAAAAAGAATTCCCATCGGGATGACCATCACCATCACCAACTCAGCGATTCGTCGAACAACGATACTCCAACCCGCGCGAACAAGATGCTGAATCAAAACAAAGAACAAACACCCTAGAACGATTGTCATGCAATAGACCGCTGCCGTCAGGTAGACCGACATGCCAAAATTCTCGCCGTGATCGCCGATGTCACTTGCCAGCCACCAGCCGAGCAACATGACAATCAACCCACCCACACACAGCGGCAGTCGCAATGCAGCCAGAGAGGCAGGCAGCATGAATGCGGGGTCATCAGAAGATTTGGGAGCAGGTGCGTTATGTTCGGACATCTGAGTCGTATCGTATTTGGTCGATTAGTGATTGATTGAATCGAGTTTCGTCCACAGCCGTCATTCAGCTAGAAGCTTTTGTCGCATCGGCTTCAGTCTTTTCCTTGGCGGCCCCTGCATCCGCATCGGCCTTTTTCTTGGCAGCCTTTTCCTCGGCGGCCTTCGCAGCCGCATCGGCTTTTTCTTTCAATGCCTGCTTGGCGTCAGCCTGTTCCTTGAGAATCTTTGCTCGCTCAGATTCATCAATATCCTTGAAGTCGTCAATCGAAGCGTTCTGACTGAGCTGTAGTGCTCTGACATATGCCACGATTGCCCATCGATCTCGAGTCTTGATCTGCCCGGCGTAACCGGGCATTTTTCGAATCCCGTTACTAATCGTGCTAAACAGTTTCCCTGCCGGGTACTTGTCGGCATAAAGGGTTTCCTGATGCAGCGATGACGGCTGGATCCAATCAGGTGAAATAATTTTCTGCGCACGGACGTTGACCAAACCGTTCCCCGATCCGTTCATGCCATGACAGACAGAGCAGTAAATGCCAAAGTTCTTACGCCCATCAGCGAGCACCTTCTCATTCAAGACAAGTGGGTTCGAATCAAGCCATGGGGTTGTTTCCATCACGCTTGGCTTGGCTGCTGCAGGCGCCGCGTCGGCCTTCTCAGCACCCGCATCATCTACCACTGCTGGGGCTTTCGTTGGCTCGTCCTGACTCTGCTTCTCAGCACTGGGTTCGTCAGCACTGGGTTCGTCAGCACTGGGTTCGTCAGCACTGGCGTCTTCACCCGAACTGGGAGACTGAGCAGACTCAGTCTCCCCTTGGAAGTATGGATTGAATCGTCTCACGAGCCGTTCCGCTCTTGATGAGTCAATCGCCGTGAGCGCGTCCATATCAATCCCGGTCATGTAGTTCAGGTTAGCTTGCTCTTCACCTCTAGCAACTGTGCCTGGCACGTCAGGACGCATCGCACGACTGTCCCGGAACAGGGTGGAGTACTGTTGAGCATCCTTTGCAGGCGAAAAGTCCATGTCATAAAAAATGTGGAACCTGGGCTGACTGCTGTGGCTGACCCTCATCTTCAGCACGACCAACAACGGTATTACAGACAGGCCAACAATCAATCCCCACATCATGAAGAACGGCTTTGGCACCTTGTCCGATGAATCATCATCAACCACCGTTTGTACGTAATCTGTCTCGGTGTCACCAAGAAGTTTCTCGACACCGCTACGGTCAAACTGATCGTCTTTGGAGTCGATGTACAGGAAGAATCGGTCGTCAGTCACACGATCGAAACGTGGATCAGTGAAGATCGGATTACTGAATTTCGGCAATCCATTCAGAGCCCACATACCAAAGAAAGCGCCAAAGGAGGCGAACAGCACAGTCAGCTCGAAGGCCACTGGCATGAACGCTGGCAATGACAGGAATGGTTTGCCGGAGATAATGTACGGATAATCAATCGAGTTCATCCATATCTGCATCACCAAAGCGGTAGCAGTACCGGTGACCCCAGCGCCGAGCACGATCCACGGCAAGACAGTGGGTTTGATCCCCAACGCCTTATCGATTCCGTGAACAGGGAACGGAGTGAATGCATCGGTTTTTTCATACCCTGCATCGCGGACCCGTCGACATGCACTAAGCAATGTGTCAACCGAGGTGTACTCGGCGACGACTCCGTGAACTTTCTTTTCGTTATTCTCTGACATCAATTCACAGTTGTAAAAAGTCTGACCTGCGTCAGTGGTTTCCTGATCCGAGCGAACTCGGAACAACTCTTTCCTCTGTACCCGTATCTAGTGATCACCATCGTTTGAAACGTGGTACTGCTTCGCTAAAGTCGCCTTCGTTTCCGCCATGTTGATGACTGGCATCAAGCGACAGAACAACAGGAACAAAGTGAAGAACAGACCGAACGAACCAATCAACATCGACCAATCAACCCAAGTGGGCGAGAAATACGCCCATGCACTCGGCAGATAATCTCTCGACAAACTCGTCACCACAATCACAAATCGCTCGAACCACATCCCGATATTCACGAAGATGCAAACCGAAACGATCATCCACGGTGTGGTCCGAATCTTCTTGAACCAAAACAACTGGGGGCTGATCACGTTGCAGGTGACCATGGTCCAGTAAGCCCACCAATATGGCCCGAAGGCACGGTTGGTGAACGCGAACATCTCTTCTTGCACCTGGCCATACCAAGCGATAAAGAACTCTGTTCCGTAGGCCAATCCGACAATCGAGCCGGTCGCAAGAATAATCTTGCACATGTTATCCAGGTGGCGGATCGTGATCAGATTCTCAAGCCCAAGCATTTTGCGAGCTGGAATCATCAGCGTCAGCACCATGGCAAAACCACTGAAGATCGCCCCAGCGACAAAGTACGGTGGAAAGATGGTCGTGTGCCATCCTGGAACCTGCGATACCGCGAAGTCAAACGACACGATCGTGTGCACAGAAAGCACCAACGGAGCCGCAAAAGCGGCCAGCAACGCATAAGCCTTTTCGTAACGCATCCAATGCCGGGAAGACCCCGACCACCCGAGCGACAGCACGCCATACGCCATTCGTCGCCACTTATTTACCGATCGGTCGCGGAATGTTGCAAGATCAGGCACCATTCCCATATACCAGAAAAGCAGAGAGACGGTTCCGTAAGTACTGACCGCGAACACGTCCCAGAGAAGTGGGCTGCGAAACTGGGGCCACATCCACAAATTCAAACTTGGATAAGGTGCCAACCAGAAAGCCAACCACGCTCGCCCCACGTGGATTCCCGGGAACGTTCCCGCGCAAACGACAGCAAAAATCGTCATCGCTTCGGCAGCACGGTTAATACTGGTACGCCATTCCTGCCTGAACAGAAACAGAATCGCACTAATCAGCGTTCCTGCGTGGCCGATACCGACCCAGAAAACGAAGTTGACAATCGGCCAACCCCAGAAAACTGGCGAGCGATTACCCCAGACGCCTACACCCGTGTAGATCAAGTACAGGATACAGATCGTCAACCATTGCAGGAGCGCGAAGGAGATCAGAAAACCGATCACCCAACTCGTGCTTGGTTTGCGTTCAGCTACCTGACACACCGCCTCGGTGATGTCATGGTAGGTCGTATCACCGAGCACCAATGGTGCCCGTTCCCCGGGTTGCTCGACCGTGTTATCCAGTCCGTTTGGAATGGCAAGTGACATGGACTTTTTACTTCGTAGTTGACAAAAATATCTTGAATCAATCGCGTGAAAACCACGTGGCTTTCACGAACTCTCTAACGCGCTTCTACTCTTTTGTGGCAGCATCGTGCTCGCCCGCACCATGCTCTTCTGCTTCGTGGTCATCATGATCATGATCGTCGTGGGCTTCATCGTGGCTATCATGATGATCGCCATGCCCATGACTGTGTGGCTGTTCCATCGTCAGCAACTCATCGACCTGCCTAGCGGTCATGAGACGCCTATGCGGATTTGTAACCCGTGCCAAGTACTGAGTCCGCGTCTTCAGATTTAACTGACCCAGCATCCCGTAACTTCGGTCATCCTCACGCTTCTTGGACACAGCGGAAGAGGGATCAGAGATATCACCAAACTCGATCGCTCGCGTTGGACACGCTGACTGACAAGCAGTGACAACATCACCGTCGGCAACATCCCGCCCCTCTTTGATCGCATTGATTTTGGCACCCTCAACCCGCTGAATGCAGTAGGTGCACTTTTCCATCACACCACGCCCGCGAACAGTTACCTCAGGATTCATCACAAGAGCCTGCAGCTTGCGATTCGCTGACTCGATGTGGCTTGGATAGGCATCGATACCATACCCAGTGCCGATATCTTCGTTGTAGTTGAAGTAGTTGAAACGCCTAACCTTGAACGGGCAGTTGTTGGCACAATAGCGAGTGCCAATACATCGGTTGTAGGCCATCGCATTGATCCCCTCCTCGGTATGCACTGTCGCAGCCACAGGGCAAACCTGCTCACAGGGGGCAGTTTCGCAATGCATACAGGCGACGGGCTCTTGAACGATATCCGCGTGTGTCTCGTCGCCTTGGAAGTAGCGATCAAGACGCAACCAGTGCATCTCGCGGCTATTCATAACTTGCTCGCGGCCCACGATCGGCACGTTGTTCTCACTCTGGCAAGCGACAACGCAAGCACTGCAGCCAATGCATTTCCCAAGATCGATGGACATGCCCCACTGAGGAACAGTGACCCCATTCTTTTTGTCTTCCTGCTCCAACTCCGTTAGCGGCTCGACCCAAGGTGACCCATTGCCATCTGGCCCTACCAGCGGAACGTGCGGCCCTTGCACCTCGGCGAACTTAGAAACCTTCTCGTAAAGCGCCTTCGTGCCTTCACGCACCAAGGTGAAGCTCCGCTCCTCGGTCTCAACTTTACCACGCTCATCAATCGCCCAGTGGTCCTGGGTCGTTGCAAGCACGTAATCGGTGTAGCGTGGACGCCCTTCCACGCCATAAGCGATCATGACTCCCTCGTCGCGACGGATCACTGACACATCGAAACCGACGACATCAACTCCCTTGCCAGGGTCACCGCCGACCATCCCAACCCGCTCGCGACCGTAGCCTAGAGTCACAGCAATGACGCCTGGGGCGCAACCTGGCATTTCGTAAACAGGCAATTCAACTTTCTTATCGCCAATCCTGAGAGCGACCATTTGCCCGTGGCGTAGCACCCGAGCGTTACCAGCCGAACTGTCCGTCGCATCAGGGTCGAGGCTGATCCCGCGTGCTGTCGCAGGACTCATTACCGCCGCATTATCCCAAGCCAACTTAGTCAACGCCTGCGGCATTTCCTGAAGCCAACCGTTATTGGCAAATCGGCCGTCGTAGAGCCCATCCGCGGGATTGAAAATAACTTCGATCTGATCCTTATCAACCGCTGTAGTTGCAACAGGTGAACCACTTTCCGCTTCAACTGGCTTGCCGGTCAACTCAAGGGCCCCGCCCTCAATTTTCAAGTTCTCCTTGAAGCCGTCGTGCAACAGGCCTCGCCACTCGCGATCACTCAGGTCACTGCCACCTGATTGATCAGCCGTACGACGCACGATGGCGCCCCCGTCAGTCAGCTTTTCACCGATCATCATCGCGATCAACTCGATTGCCGACCGGCCCCCGAGCAACGGAAGAATCTGAGGCTGACAAACACCATAATACCCGTGGTCGCTTACACAGTCTCCCCACGACTCCAGCTGATGCGAAAGCGGAAGCGACCAATCACAAACTGCCCCTGTCTCATCATCGTATTCGCCAAGATAAATCGAAACTGCACCTTCGGTTTCACCCAGCTTCCCAAGAGCCGCAGCAAGATCCACACCCCCCGGGGCTGTGTAAACAGGATTATCACCGAGGATTAACAAGTTATTGACCTGACCACCGTTGATCTTCTCAACCAACCCAGCAAGGGACTCGCCTGTACTCAACCCGTCGTCGACCCGAGGTGTAAATTTCTGCAATTTCCCGAACGAGCCAAGCTTCTGATTCATCTGAATACCAGCCTTGATGGCCTCAGCACCCAAATGATCCCCAACAACAACGACAGCCTTGCCGCCGGCGGCTGCAAGATCGTGAGAGAGCACATCCAAGAATCGCTCGAGTCGATCCTCAGCTGATATTTCATCAAATGCCTTTTCCTCTACGCCGTGCTCATGAGTCTCACCGGCAACCAGCTTCTCCACTCGCCGCCCGAGCTCGGCCAGGAACTTTGGAATCTCGCTGGGACGCAGAGCGAGCCGCGAATCGGCTGCAGCCCCTGTGGGTGTGAAGCCACCCTCAACCACATAAAGGCGATTCATGCCGGCTTTATTATCCGGCCCCGGATCGCGGCGGTTTCCAAACCCAACCGCATTGGACAACATGCCACGATCAGTACCAAGAATATCAGCCTGAAGAGCAACAATCACCTCAGCCTGCTCAAGATCAAGTGTTTGCTGAGCCTGTTTACCGAAAGCGGCTTTTGTCGCGCGGCCCATGACATCGCCTGTCACACCGTCGTACTGACAGACCGTCGCTTCAGGCAAACGCTCCTTCAGAGCATTCACCATGCGAACCAGCGAAGGCGAGCTCGTAGGAGCCATTAACAAAGCGAACCCAGACCCATCACCGGATGCTTCGACAACCGACTTGCCAACCGGATCAAACTCGGTCCAATCAACTTCGAACCTGCGCCCATTATCGTCCTCGACCCTACTCTTTCGCAGCAGAAAACCTTCATCACCTCGAGCGCGATCCGGGTCGTACAACTGCAACACCGAGGCCTGAGCGTAGGCATCTGTCCCCGCACCACTCGGGTGCGACTTATTGGGTTCAACCTTCAGCGGCCGCCCATCGACACAAGTTACGAGAAGATTGTACACGCGTCCGGCGAGTTCGAAGTTTGTTGCCCGCTCGTAATTCTCGCCTGGCACACGACCCTCTGGCCTAATCACGAAAGGCTCGATGGTCTCTTTCGGATAGCGACAACCAGCAGCCCCCGCAACAGCCAAGGACGCTCCCATCAACTGCATCCAGCGACGACGAGAAACGCCCTCCGGAAACTCCGAGGCAGCGACTGGGAACTCACGATCCAAGTATTCGTTGAACTCTTCCTCGCCTCGCAGCTCAGTGATACTGCGCCAGTAGTTAGCTTTAGAAGAACCCCCGCCAGCAGATGAACTGGTGGGATTCTCGGTTGCAAATGAGTCCGATTCGTTGGAGATCATATCAGAATGATTGTCGAAAGGTCGTATATGGTTTATTTACAGAACGCAGCCGTGCCTAGCGATGGCAGACGGCGCAGTTCACGAGTGGGTTGATGTTGCTTTCACCGATGTGCTTCTTGGCCCAGGCAGCTTGGTCACCCAAGGGATTGCCATCCACATCCAGCTCATTCGGATCCCACTCCCAGTCGAGCTTGGTAACACGATTTACTGGCCGCAGATGCTCATTAGGCTCACGGTGGCAACTGATACACCATGCCATGGAGAGTTGCTTCGCTTGGTAAACCTTCTCCATCTGGTCGATTCGACCGTGGCAGGTCACGCAACTGACACCGGAATTCACGTGGGCGGCGTGGTTGAAGTAGACAAACGACGGCAAGTTATGAACGCGTGTCCACGCGACACTGCGGCCCAGGTTCCAACTCTCGCGTATTGGCCCAAGCTTTACGCTGGTCGGATGAATCGCAGCCAAGGCTGTTACGCCGTCTTTGCCCTTGGGACTATGGCAATTGATGCACGTCGCAGTCGGCGGCACTGCCGCGTGGGCGGCGTCAAAAACCGTGTTGTGGCAATAACGACAGTCCAGCTTCAGTTGTCCAGCGTGAATCGCGTGGCTGAAGGGGACGGGCTGAGTCGGCTCGTAGCCGACGTTCAAAGTCACGGGGTCGGTAACCAATCCACCCATGGCACCTGCAAAAACAACGCCCGCAGCCGTTGCTACCGCAAAAATGCCCAGAAGTGGATTGACCCAACGAGGAAACAGAAACCGTTGCATGATTTATTTGGCCGGCGATCAACTCGCAGCCCAGTTCCACACTAAAAGATTAGAGAAATTATGGCACAGGAGCCTAATGCACTACAGTATGGGGACAGGCCCCAAGAGCTGGCAATGGCAGCGAGCAATCGAGCGACATTGTGTCGCATAAATCGGCCGACTTAACCCCGTTCGCGACATTGTGCCGCACAAGCCGACAAGCAAACCAGCCCGCAACAACCACTCGAAGCGCCCATTCCACCAGACTCAGGTGGGGAGTTATCGACCAGCCGAGAGCCAAACCATCAGGCTAAATCTTGGTTCAAGCCACACGAAAGGGCCCAAACATTGGCTGCTCCCACGCAAGCGGGGACAAATGGGCAAGGCAGACAGTCGTTACTGCGTCGCCTACCACCAAGCACCGTCAGCGGTCACAGGTTCCACGGGGCACCTCATTGACGACAAAGCTGATGCCAATTCACTGACGGCCCAATCTAAATCGTCGATTTCGAGGCGATACTCCGGCCAACGCCACCCGGAAGGCCACATTTGGTGCGGAGCTGGCCATCGTGTTTGGTCTGTCGTCGACTGCATTCGGACAACTAATCTGGGAATGCTGGCAGAATTGGTCTCAGGTGATGACAGACGAGGCAAAGGCGGCAAGAAAGCCGCTACCCAAGGCCCTCTCGCTGCTTTGACGCCGC
>CAXGRW010000150.1:0-9677 GCA_964012125.1 uncultured Rhodopirellula sp. | reverse complement strand
TTGCTGAACACGATTGCGAGCCATTTCATTTAACGCCTGCGCCACCTGCTTGCGAGCTTGGGATCGCTGCACATCAAACTGCTCGATGGTTGCGTTCTCAGCACCTTCGGGGTTCGGTCTCGCAGTCGTGAGATCATAACCACTCGTGAGCACTCCCACCTCTGCTGCCGACAATCCTTTGGAAGCCGAGGCAAGAATGTCATCAAAAACGATTTGCGTGGTACCTGCATGAGGAGCCCATGCGGAACGCCTTCCACCATGATTTGAATCAGCTGCCCAGCTGACCATAGCATCAGCATCAAATACCCATGCGACCCACCACAACGGTTTCAGTTCCTGAACACGTGCTGTCGTACTCAGGTCAGAGGGTCGAAACCACCCCAGAGAACTGAGCCAATGTTGCAACTGTGCTTTTGCTTCCTCGGGCGTGACCGTGAAATTCAAGTAACCGCCAGTTTGCTCCATTGGGTCTTCGAGCGTCTCGATCTCGACCACGCTGTCGCAAAAAGAACAACTGGGAGCCTGTTTTTTCGGATCGTAAGCCACGGCTGCCCCGCAACCGGTACAACGGAGAATCTTGACGACCTCAGTGGCGGTAAGTGTTTTGCCTCGAACGGGTGCTGCCTTTCCACAAATTGCGCATCGCAAATCACCACTTTCCAAAGGTGTCCCGCAAGCCGAGCAGTCGGTCTGCTCACGATCAGCCTGAGCAGCGTTACTAGTTGAATCACTCATCTTCATTTACCTCGCCATCCCAAACAACAACGCACCCACCAATAGGATGAGCAGCACAACAGCAACTGCGATCGAAACTTTGACAGGCGAGATAGGGACGTTGCCACCGACTCGCCCTGTCTGACCATTCACGAGGATCTGCACGGGCGGCTTCGCATCGTCATAGCGGACCGCGAATGACCAGATAGGGAACAGCACCAAATCAATTGATTCGCGTGCCACGTCTGTTTCGTACTGCAAGTTGCGATATGAATCTCCTGGCATGAAGCCTTTCAATTGACTGCCAACCTTATCTACAGCTTCACCATGAGCAAACTTGAAGCACTCGTCCTGTGTTCTTGAAGGCTCCTCTGCCAACCAGCCAGAAATCATCGCAGGAGTGAAGCGACGCAAAGCACGGAGATCAAACGGCTCGACCGCCTCCAATGCCTCGTTAGTTACCCCTTTGGAAGCAGTCACCACCACATCCAAGATGTAGCAACAATGCTTCCCCTGCAAAGATCGCCATTCAGTTTTGACCACAGTCCGTGTCCGTGTGACCGTTTTGCCATTTGAATCAGTCGTTGTGTAGGTTTCTGTCTCGGTGTAGTTCTCGCCGATATCAGCGCGATAGTCAGAATTTGCAACTGCGTTGTACAAGTAAGCGGGAAGATAAACCCCGCGTGTCAACTCCGGCGCCGCCTTACGAAAGGCAGACTTTGCAAACACAGAAGAACGCCCAATCCAGCTCGACACGGCCTCAATTGCCCGATCTTGGGTGACGACGAACCCAATGGTGAACGTTGGGGTAGGCAGATTTTCTGAGGGAGGCCGCTGAATGATCGAGGGTGACGCACAATACGGACAGATTGCAGTCAACATTTGTGGCTCGACAAGAAGATTCGAACCACATGATTGACATGAGATTTCTTTGTAATCAATCTTCTGTTCGATCGTATCTGCAGCCATACCCATTCCGTTCATCCCGCTATCACGTTCGTTCATGCCATCCACCGTCGACCGCCACATCCTCCGTGACGGTCTCAGTCATCTGGTCTCAGTCATCTGGTCTCAGTCATCTGGCTTCTCAACTCCACAGTTTTCTCCGCAGCACTTTCATCTCAGTCTCACGAAACCCAAGCGTGCAAACTTGCTCCTGACGAAACTATATCTGATATGTTACGCCTTGTCGCAATGTGATGGATTCACACCTGTAAACTCTGTCCTTCACCATTCAGGTTGAAAAATTCTCTCATCACTATCTGGAGTCCATTGCCTTTGAAGCCAGAGCAAAACTAACTTGCCCGGCGTTTTCCCTAGGCACAACTGAAGCCAGATCAAGGCGCGAGACAAGACAGCACCAAGCCAATACTTGAGTCACCATTCCAAACTAAGACGTTTAATTCATGCCGCTGAACTTCGCACGAATCGCAATCGCAATCGCCATTTCTTTCGCTGGATTGCTGGGCAGTGCGCAATATTCCGCTGGCCAGATCGCGTCAGCCCCACCAGTCGCGACTGAACAAACCGACGCAGCGGAGTCGAATTTAGTGGCGGACTCTGCGACGCCAGACTCGACTGAGCAAGATTCCGAGCAAGTGGCAAAAAGCGATACGGTTGCCACACAATCACAGGAACAGAGCGGTACTGCTGAAAGTGCCGCCCCCCACGGTAGCCCCACAGCGCCTCCGATTTTCACTAATGATGCTGTGGTTCTGGGAATGCTCATTGGGATTTTAGCCCTCGTTTTTTGGACACACAGCCTGCAGCATCCATTCTTTGTTGGTTTTTACAAAATTGTTCCCATGCTCTTGCTGTGCTACTTCCTACCTTCATTGTTAACCACCTTTGGCATTGTGCACCCATCCTTCTCTGGTCTTCCCACAGTTGCAAAAAAATTCCTGCTGCCTGCGAGTCTTGTTTTACTTACGGTCAGCATCGACTTGAAAGAAGTCTTAAGGCTTGGCCCCAAAGCACTGATCATGTTTGTCACGGGCACGATCGGTGTCATTATCGGTGGCCCGGTCGCCATTTTAGTGGTCGGCAGCTTTGACCCACAACTTGTGGGCGGTCAAGACTCTGAAGCAGTTTGGCGTGGCCTCGCGACGGTCGCAGGAAGCTGGATCGGCGGCGGGGCCAATCAGGTTGCCATGAAGGAAATCTTCAACCCGAGCAATGAATTATTCAGTGTGATGCTGGCGGTCGACATCGTGATTGGTGAGTTATGGATGGTGTTTCTGCTGCTTGGTATTGGGAAGGCCCGCGAAATTGATCGCATGCTGAAAGCTGATGCAAGCAGTGTGCATGAACTGCAAAATAAGATGGAACAGTTCTCCAAAAAAATCGCCCGCAATCCGACTGTTGCGGATTTATTTGTGATTCTTGGCATTGGCTTCGGGGTCACCGGATGCTGTCACGTCATTGCCGACATTGTGGCTCCACTCATCGATCAAAATTACCCGTTCTTGAACAAATTCAGCCTCAACTCATCTTTCTTCTGGCTGATTGTGCTGGCAACCACGGGCGGATTGCTGCTGTCCTTTACTAGAGCTCGACAACTTGAAGGCGCAGGAGCATCGAAGGTCGGCACGATTTGCATCTACTTTCTCGTTGCAACCATTGGTCTTCAGATGGACATTCTGGCGGTATTTGAACACCCAGGACTTTTTCTTGTGGGAGGCATTTGGATGCTGATTCACGTCATCCTGATGGTGATCGTTGCGAAAGTGATTCGTGCACCCTATTTCTTCCTCGCCGTGGGCAGCAAGGCGAACATCGGAGGTGCAGCCAGCGCTCCTGTTATTGCTGCTGCCTTTCATCCCTCACTTGCACCGGTTGGTGTTTTACTAGCTGTTGTGGGTTACGCTTTAGGAACCTACGGAGCCTACCTTTGTGCATTAATCATGCAGGCGGTCGCCCCTAGCTGAATCCCATCGGCCCGCACTGCCTCTCACCACACGCGTCCGAGCCAAATCCTGACAACGCTGGTGGACTCGCGTCCCGCTACTCGTTGGGATGCATTAAAACAAAACAAGGTTAGGCAAAATTAACCCAGCAACGCACTGCTGGACAGCACCAACCGTGGATCCACTTGGTTTGCAGCCATTCACTGGAACCGACGACTCGATCTGCAACTTACCGCGTCATCAATCTTGAACCGTTTGCCAAACACGAACGGTCGTCAATATCTGATACGATCCCAACCACCGACAATCAACCACCGCGTCATGCAAGCTACCCCCTCCCTTCAGCGTTCCTGTACTTTTGCTTTCGCTTTTGCTTTTGCAATTCTGCTTTTTACAGGCTGCCTTACGTTTTTGACATCAAACTCAACAGAGGCAGCGGAACCCGAGGCTCGATGGTGGAAGGGGAACCTCCATACGCACTCACTCTGGAGTGACGGCGACCAATTCCCTGAGATGATCGCGGATTGGTACCGCGAACGGGACTACAACTTTGTTGCCCTAACGGACCACAATGTGCTGAGCGAAGGCATCCGCTGGATGCCTTACAGTGCCATCGTCAAACGGAGCGACGACGGCATCTTAGATCGCTACAAGGCTCGTTTTGGCAATACTTGGGTAGAAACGCGGGGTGAGCCCGGCACCCCAGAGTTTGCGGTTCGCCTGAAGCCACTCGATGAGTTTCGCAATCTCGTTGAAGAACGAAATCAATTCATCATGATCCCTGCCGAAGAGATCAGCGATAGATCAGAGGGCAAGCCCGTCCATATCAACGCAACCAATGTTGCCGAGGCTCTCAAGCCAGCAGGCGGAGCGACGGTCAGAGAAACGATGCAGAACAACCTACGAGCCATTCTTGAGCACGAGAAGAGCCACGGTCGCGAAGTGCTGCCCCATTTGAACCATCCCAATTTTGGATACGCCGTCACCGCAGACGACCTTGCAGCAGTTGTTTCCGAACGGTTTTTCGAAGTTTACAACGGCCACCCGGGTGTCAACCAACTGGGTGATGCAAACCACCCTAGCGTGGAGTCCATCTGGGACACCGTCAACGCGATTCGCAGAACAGCGTTGAATGTTCCACCCTTGATGGGAATCGCGACGGACGACAGCCATGAATACCACGGCCAACCCGGCTCGCGTCCAGGCCGTGGTTGGGTCATGGTCCGTAGTCAGTACCTGACACCAGAACATCTCATTCGCGCGATGAAACGAGGAAACTTCTATGCTTCGAGTGGTGTCACGCTCAAAGACGTGCAATACGACGCAAAGACAAAAGAATTGAAACTGGAGATCACCCCCGAAGACAATGTGACTTACCGAACCGAATTTATCGCGACGCTTCAATCTGATGACACCGATCACAAGCATGCGTCCGATGACACTGATCACAAACACGCACCTGATGGAATGGATGACAAACAGCGTGTAGGTCAGCGAGTGTTTTCATCAGACAGTCTGTCCCCTTCGTATCGCTTGAAAGGAAATGAACTGTATGTTCGGGCCGTGGTAACGAGTAACAAACCGCATCAGGACCCTTCCTTTAAAGATCAGTTCCAGCAAGCATGGACCCAACCTGTAGGCTGGGAGAACGACTGACCACGGCGACGTTCCCCGAACGGGGTATTCATACATTGCCTTCGATTGAGGCTACCCAATGAGTTTACTGTTCTGGTGCATGCCTCCATAAGGCATCCGACGGCACGAACTGACCTGAGGTCGCTGTCACTGATTGTGAGGCAATGGGTTGCCCTCCAGCACCAACACGCGTCGCCGTCGAGATGTCTCGCTATCGGCCGACGAGATCACCGAACAGATTTGGGAAAACAATCACGCGTCCAGTGCTTATCACATGCCAAGCAAAACATGGGTGCCATGCACGAAAGAGCGTGCCGAGTGCCGAATCGATTGATCCATGCAACCACCGATCGATCCCCCCACTGGCCGCTTACGCACCCTTCAAAGCACCAGTGACTCGATCCCACTCGTAAAAACCACCTTATTTCTTGGAAAAATTGTTTTATTCACACCGCGGAACCAACCAAATCGCAACAAATGAGGGTGACCTGACACCACCATTGATTGACACTGGTTAGACTTCATAACGAGGTTTCGGAGTACCTCACGTTTGCAAACCGCAACGGTTGCGGCGGTGTGCAACATGGAATCCCGGCGTTTGCAGAAAGCTGAATGACAAGCGAGTCAGATTCGGAATGGTTTCTTAAGGATGAAGAGGGCACAACTGGTCCTCTTTCTGAAGCCGATATGCGCAAGCATGTAGAAGGCTCGACAGACGAGGCACTCTTGATTCGTCAGGGGACGAGTGACTGGCGTTCCGTTGACGTGATCCGAAAGAAGATTCGCCAGCTACAGAAGAACGGTATCTTCATTCGGTATAAAAAGGTAGCGGAAGGCCCGTTCACGCTGACACGTGCTCACGATGTCTTGAAATGCATGACACCCGGTGGAATTGATGTCCGCACGGGTGCGACAGGCCATTGGGTCCCAGCAGCGAAGTGGCTATCCACTATAAACAAACTGCTGCAAGTCGAATCCAAAGAAATGGACTCACTCAGTATTGCAGTCCAGCATGTTCTAGGGCGAAAAGGCATTGTCGGACCGGCTCAGAGTTCTGGTGAATTAGATCTGGCTGATGCAGACAAGGGCGTCGTAGCGGCACCAACGGAAACAGAAACAGCAATCGAACGACCTCTGTGGCTCGGCCCTGAACCCATCATCGAAGCTGAGCCTGTTACGCACGCTCAGCCAATCATTGAGGCTCAGCCAATCATTGAGGCTCAGCCAATTGTTGAGGCTCAGCCAATTGTTGAGGCTGAAATCATCAAAGCACCAAGGTGGCAGCAAAGCGGCGATCAGCGTCTGCGCACCGAGCCCGTGATTGAAGTCGTTAAGGTAATGCACACCGCTGAACTCGCAGACCGCAGGGGTGGGAAAGCGAGTCCACGAACTGTGCCACCTGCTGTGCCAAGCTCAGCTGGAAAACCTTGCAGTGCCAACGACCCCAGAACGAGAGGTGATGCGGTCATTGAGAAAGAAACTGAAGCTTCTCCCGCAGAAACAACGATTCGGGTACGGCCACGCAACCACACCAGCCGAACCAACCGCACACGAACGAAGCAGGAAAAACTGGTGATTGCGGGCCTGTCTTCGGCAATCGTTCTCGTCCTCGCTGTTGCTGGATGGAAATGGCTAACGGAAACGGGCACCGCTGTCGCCGCAAGCGAAACGGCGAGCAGCTTACAGTCCACTCTCGCTCTCCCCACGACCGACATCATAGAACCGAGTGAGCTTGATAAATCTGTAAGGGCAACAGGTGACCTTGCCGAAGAATCTGCAGCCGGTGCGGACAACAAAGACACAGGCGATGCCACAGAGAAGCAAGCAAGTGGCGAGCAGGTCTCCCGCGAAACGGAAGCCTCCTCGACAAGGCAACCGCAGCAGGAAATCGATTCCCAACACTCGCCATCCGGGGAAGACAACAAGGTAGCACTTCCAGACGCCACACCGCGACCAAAACGACCAAAAAGTGCTCCAATCATCCTGTCAACGGGCACCCTCTTTCACCCTCGCTTCGGGACAAGCGAGGGTGAAGTCAATGCAGGAACTGCCTTTGCAGCCAAACTGACCGGCAAGTCACAAATACTGATTCTCAGCGCGCTGCACTTATTTGGACCTGCCGGAGGACTGAAATCAAAGATCGAACCTGACAAGCTCACCACCGCTTGGAAAAAACTGGTAGTTGAGGACTGTAAGACGCAAAATTACTTCGGCGAAATCCAAATGCAGCCCCTCAACTTGAGCGGAGCGAGGCCACACCCGCAAAAGTCTGACCTTGGTGACATTGCTGCCTGCAAGGTTAACGATGCGACAGCAATTGAAGCCCTGTCTTTATCGCAACGAATACCATCCAAGGGCGAGCGTGTGTGGCTCGTGTCCAAATTGCCGGGAACGAGAGAACTCATCCACGCCGCCACCGTCGAGCAACTTGACAACGGTTGGCTGAGATACCGCCTCGTGAATCGCGACATCAATATAAAAAGCACAGGCGGAGCCCCAATCATCGACCATCAAGGGAAGGTGGTTGCAGTGAACGCCAACATTACCCAAAAAAGCGGAAAAATGATTGGCTACGGAACTCCGGTGGTCAACTTCTACCCGACACTTGCCACTCTCGTGCAGTAGTCCGCTGCCCTCGCCTTTGACTTCTGGATAAGATCTTGCAGAGTTCCGAAGCATCTATCGGGATCCGCATCACTCACTGAAGAAACGCATTTGTCCCGCAAGCGCGTCCCGCAATTCTTCATCACCAGAGACGCATCAATCACATGGCAATTTTCCACCACGACTTTGACAAACCCGAGGACTACCTGCACCATCGTGCACCCTACCTCCTCGTCGAAACAATCATTTCCATCGACGAAGATTCAATCGTTACCGAAAAACAGATCTCGGGGCAGGAATTTTTCCTTGAGGGGCATTTCCCCGGTGCACCGATATTCCCGGGTGCAATGATGCAAGAACTCTCCACACAGTCGGCCGGTGTGTTGATTGCCGCACGGCACAATCCGATGGAGGTTTACAACACGCACGACCCCCACTTCAACAAATACGCTTTGGGCGTGCTTGTACGCGTGAAGCAAGCCAAATACAAGGGTTTTGCACGTCCGGGCGATTGCCTGAGAGTGGAAGTCAAACTGCACGAAATGATCAGCGGCATCTTCGACTTTACAGCTCGCGTCACAATCGGGAAACAACTGATCATGAAAAATCAATTCCAACTCACCAACGTGCTTTCAAGCGTTCTTAGTGGGAAAGAGAGCTAGCCCATCATTGGGCTGACGTGCTACGCATGCGTGGCGAGAAGAAGCTGCGGCACTGAGAACATGCACAGGGAAAAACAACCCTGCATCGCTCGATCCCAATGGACAATAGCCTGAACGACCTATCAGCACCTCGGATTTTTCTATCGCGCCTTACTCTTCCTGGCTAACTTCTTCATCGCTTTGACTTCATCTTTGTCGACGACCCACCCCCGACAGACCGGTGCACCACAGAGGCAACGTGGAATCCAATGAAGCGCCGGCCACTGATAATCGAAATTCAGTTCGGTGCCCGGTTCAATATTACAGAGCGCGAGTAGTCCAAGCGTATATTCCGTGATCTGCAACAACTCCGCATTCGGGCTGCAAGAGTGATTCAGAAATGCTGCCGGGATAGAAGGCTCCATACTCCACTTGTCGCTCAACTCCATCACAAAGCTGGAACCGTTGTACGACTCGCGTTCAACTAATTGCCCGGTAATCTCGATGATCAGTTCACCCGGCAAGAATTGCCGTCTGGCAAAGACACCGAACCCACAATTGGCTTTGCGTACTTCGACATCGCGATCACGATAACTGCGGTAGCCGTACTCAGCATCCACTTTTCGCTGCAGCTTCTTGCGGCGCGACTTATCAAGAACCTTCATGGGCTTCTAACACTTCAACTTCTAATTACTACTGACTTCGACTGCAATGCAGCTCACTGATGGGCCGTGGTTGTACTGATGGCAACGCAAGCCGTCAACGGGCAAAAGCTTGATCCACAACCAACAAAATCGAGTACGGGTAATCTGATCCTCAAACGACTTGCAAGGTAATTTCAAACTCCGCAAAAGAATCTGCAAACAGGAAAACACGTCAGGTTTTCTGCCCGGACACATTGACACATGGACATCGACACATGGACATGTTTGATCGCACCCGCCATCAACCTCCTTGGTCCTACCTCGCTGGATCATCCCGAAATTGTTTATCAACCACGCCACACAGCCAGCTGTCCTGATGGATTAGAATCGGCAGCAGCCTTGTTCAGGGGTTGTGATGCGACAACGTTAAAGCACACATCGAAGCGAGACAGAAGCTAACCGAGGGCACCACCAAGCACCGCGAAAGGCAGTTACGATTGCCTAGCCAAACGCCCACTGTCACGAACGGAGCA
>CAXGRW010000149.1:0-9690 GCA_964012125.1 uncultured Rhodopirellula sp. | reverse complement strand
CTGGAATCTCACCAATCGACCTTTCAAGCCGTACTGATCAAGGCTGCTTTCAAGTTCATCCGACCATTTTTGATGTTCCGAGACCGCAGTGCGAATCCACTGGTTGAAATAATGGTGGTGGGCTGCAATATCGAGTCGGGATGATCGTGCTGTTTTTTCATAGACAGTTTTCTTGAGCCATGATTTTGGATCGACGAACTCATCCTTGGGGTTCGTCAGTCCTGGGATTTTAACTGTTTGGTCCAACTCGTAGTCTTTGGACACAAGATCACAATAGGCTTCCGTTGCGGCCCTGAGCTTGTCTGGTGATTGAAAGGTTTTGTCTTCGGTGCCTGCCTTTTCGATCAATCTCGCTTCTTCTTTACCGTCAAAAAATGCATAAGCAACCTGATCGATCGATTCTGTCGTCCAGCCCGTCCGTGCCAATCCCAGTTTTAGGGCTTGGTGAGGGAAGCCGGATTGCAGTTTGACACGACTCAGTCGTTCTTCGCCGCATGCGAAAATTACCTGACCATCTTCCATGAATGAGACGGTAGAGTCTTTGTCTAAGGGGCTAATTCCCAGAATTCTCATGGTGCTGTTTCTCAAGTTGGTTTGCGATTTCTGTTACCGTCGCAGTTTGGAATTCAGACGCGGCGTTGATCGTTGAAATGCACGAACGAAGCCGGTCGTATAGTTTTCGCACGTGAAGTTCGGTGGGTGAGTAGGAGTTCAGGCCTGCTACGAGAGATGAACTGTGCAGGGTGAAGTTGATGCACGGCAAACTCGCAGTCTGGAGCTTTTGCAAGAGTATGGTTGAATGCTCCCCTAAGGGGTGCTCTAGGTTCAGCCAGATGCGTTTGACAAAAAGTCGTTCAGCAATTGCGATCATTCGAAGTTGTCGAAGTGGGGTCACTTCACCGAGTTCGTAAAACTTTCGCCAGAAAGTCCAGGGCTTTTTCGTGTATGCCAAGGTAAGAGGAATCTCCCACAACCCATGCTTGCCACTTTGAATGTCTCGTCGGACCGGAAGCAAGTCGCGATCACGAAAATCTGGTGCACCCTCATCGGGCCAAGTCGTAAAAGGCAAAATGGATGCATCAGCAATGATGCCGTTTTGATGCAGGAATTTTTGCATCCAGTCGCACGTCGAGTAGCGACCACCGCGAAAACTAGTGGGCTTCAGATTGTTTTCGTCAAACACATCTAGCACGGTTTTGAGTTTTTCGATGGCCACTTCACGTGGGATGTTGTGTAAGAAACTCTCTTTCTCCGAGACTTCCGTTTTTTGGCTAAGTGGTGGAGTGTTCCAAGAGTGAATGTGCATCCCTATTTCAACATTTGGATGCTCAGCGAGATTACGGACGATGCCGGCGGTGGTCGGATTCGCCAGTACTGCGTGGTTGACGAAGTAAGTTACTTTCGCGTCTAGCTCGTCGCATGCTGTTTGGAATTTCTCCAATGAGCTGATATTCGAAACATCACAGCTGTTTGTTCGATAGCCTGAAGACCAATTCCATTCCTCTTCAGTGTCGACTGTAATGGAGTAGAGAGTGGCTGGCATTTTGCTGAGTTGCGGGTAACGCAGGGCTTTGCTGATTAATGAGAAGTGGTGATGAGTCGGGTTTAAGTGATGAAACTTGTGACCATACCCAACTCCTACGGTAATCGCTAATGAATGATTTTGGGGTGTCTCGGAAGAATTTCCTCAGACACTACGAGGCTTACTGTGGCAAGCATGGCGAAGCCCTGTCCATGAGATTCAGGATTTGGTTGATGGGTGCAAAGTCATGTTTGCTAAGAAGGCTGCGTAATTTTCGCTCAGTTTGGGTGAGACCAACGTAATGCCTGAATCTACTTTTCATTCCAACACCGTCAATTCTTGGTTGTTCGGGATCAACCTCCCATGGATGCAGGTAGAACATGGCGGGACGCCCTTGGTTGCGTACAGCTGTGATTGCTTTGCTCGTTAGGCGTTCAGGGAACAGCCGGAAATACCCACCACCGATCGGCACTTTTGCGATTCGACTTTGCCAGAAAGAGGGCGGGATTTCTGTGATGCTGCCAGCAGGGGTCGCGCGAGAATGAATCTCAGGACTGGCGTCTGGAACGCCATAGCGGTCGTGGCGGATTGGGAAAATACTGCTATCGACCTGGAATCCCTCTTCAACGAGAGTCTCCAATGCCCAGAGAGATTTGTTCGTGATCGAAAAGCTGGGGGCTCGATAGGCGGTAACGGCAACGCCGGTTGCATCACCGATCGCTTTCTTGCTGTCCCTGATGTCACGCCTGAACTCTTCTCGGCTTAGCGTGTAAACCAACCGATGCCAGTAGCCATGTGAAGCCAATTCGTGGCCAGCTTCAGCAATTCGACGAATCAACTCAGGATGTTTCTTGGCAACCCATCCGAGGATGAAAAATGTGCCGGTCACGTTGGCTTCCGAGAAGATGGATAGCAGGTGCTCGGTATTGGCTTCGACGCGGCAGGGCATCGAGTCCCATTCATCACGCTTGATTCGGTGCTCGAAGGCTGAGACCTGAAAATAGTCTTCAACATCGACCGTCAGCATGTTTGGGATGGTCGTGGGATAAGGAGTGCGGGGCACTGTTTCGCGTGTATTTGCTAAACGGCGTCGCGACTAAAATCGCGATGCCTTGACTTGATATTTGTTACGTGAATTCACGTGTGGCTCAGAATTGAGCAACGTCTTCCTGGCTATTCGTACTCGTGTTGCTCATTTATCAATCATGCGATCGGATGAACTCGCAGTCGAGGTCAAGCTAACGCGGACTGTTTTCGCTGAGTGAAAGACCTTCCCAAGAGTCATGGGTGTCGTCTTCCCAAACCTCATCGTCGCCATCCCATCCGGCATGAAAATCTCTGGCTTCATCTTCAGCCGATTGCGAATCTTGCGTTAACGACTTCTTAGCGGCTGTTTCGGCCATCAAAGTTGAAAGTGGTGTTGATGTGCTGCCAGTCGACTCTGCTGGTAGGTGTTGCACAAGCTCTTTCCTGTCAAGTCCCATGAGCTTTGTAAGGCGGTCATTGCTAATGGAGAGCACACGGAAGGCTGTCAGTAAAATCATGCGTTTGTCGAGCCAGAAACCTGCGTGGTCGATGTGATACAGATCTAAAATCTGTTTTCGCTCAACACTTCTCAAATCCGTATCAGGGGGCAGGTTGATCTGAGCCATGCCTGTTATTCCCGGTTTGACAATCAGTCGCCGCTCGTAACCGGGGATGACTTCCGATAGTAATGCCACAAACTCCGGTCTTTCCGGACGTGGGCCGACCAGCACCATCTCACCCTTTGCCACATTCACAAGTTGTGGCAATTCGTCCAGATGAAGCTTGCGAAGCACCCTTCCGAGCCGCGTTATGCGCGCGTCACCCTTGGACGACCACTGCGGTCCATTCGCTTCCGCGTCGATTCGCATGGTGCGTAGTTTTAGTACTTGGAATGTCTCTCCTTCGTGACCGACGCGGGTCTGGCGATAAATACCGGGACCACGAGAGGTTAGTTTGACTGCACACCAGCACAACGCGATGAGAGGCATCGCAGGCAGCAATAGTCCCAATCCAAGTACGCGTTCCACACGATACTTGATCGTGAAGTAGCGATACCGCCGGTGGTCCTCGGGCAGTATGTTCACCTCACCGGATTCGCTTGATCCTGAGTAAGTATTTGGCGGAAAGAGTTGGTCTACTGTTTGCATCACGTTGCTTTGCGAGAGGAGTCGCGTCATGGTTGCGGCAGTGAACGGTATTGCGTTGCCATTCACCGTCAACATTGCCGTTCGATTATCATTTACTAGTGCAAAAACACACCCTCAAATCTACCTAAATCGGTTAGTTTTCTTCGCTTCGCCGGAGCGGGGGGGGCTAATGACCACTTGGTTTCCCTTAATCGGTTTCTAGGGGATTGGTTTTGCTGTCCCGATTTCTACTTGCTGTAGCAATGGCAGGAATGCTCGTACAAAGTCTTCCACGGGCGAGACCTCGTCGCCAGATCTTGCCGGCGGGCCGGCCACTTGAATCTTGTAAAGTGAGTCCGTAAGCCAGACCCGGGGTAAGGAGGCCGCTTGCCATGGACCACCATCGCTCCAGCCGTAAAAAACTTCCAGATGTGGGAGGTCTGTGCTACGTGGTTTTCGGAATTTCACGTTCCAGAGTGACTGAGATTCTCCGTTAATCAGAATGGGTTTTGCAACTCGATCCCCCGCCGGTTCGGTTCCTGTACTGCTGTAGCACACTTCGGGAGTATGGACGGCGATGGGGCCTCGCGGCCCGTAGACGACAAAGACGGTGACTCTATCCCCGGTTGTACCGTTGACATATTCTCGGAGAAGCGATCCATAGCATTGGAGAATCCGTTTGGCTGAGCCTTCTATCTCTGTGTTGGATGCAAGTTCCCAGTTCCCGGCTTTCCGGGGTAGGTCTCGCAGCAGCTCAGCTTTTTCCGCTTCTGACTCTTTGGTTTTCCAGCGACTGTCCAAGTACCCGTGCGCTACACCGCCACCCATGATCAGCAGGACGCAAAGCAATACGGCTTTGCCGCGTGGCGCGATTGAAAGTTTTTGATATTCTTGAGGTGTTCGGTTGTTCACTGTTGATTTTCCTTGCTTGGCTCTCAAGTCAACCTTCGAAACGCTGACGGACTTCATTCAGGTCGCGACGTTCTGCTGGTGTCAACGCAGATTTCTTCAGATCATCGATGTCCAATTGTGACCATTGAGAAATTGCCTCGACTCTCTTCTCCTGCTTTAGAAGTGCAATTAAAAGGTGGAACCGGTACCTTGGGTCAGGGCTGGCACTAACGGCCTCACGCAGCACTTGTTCCGCTTCTTTTACCTCGTTATTTCTCGCTAGAACTAAACCAAGTGTGTCGAGCAATTCGGGGCTTCTTCCATAGAGTTCGATAGCCTTTCTCGCAAATGGTACTGCCTCCGCTTCCATGTTTGGGATTTCAGACAAAGCCATCGCAAGATTATTGAGCAGTCGGACGTTGTCAGGAGCGAATTTTGCTGATTCCTTGTAGAGCGGAATTGCTTCGGCGTATCTCTCTTGCGCGAGACGCATCGTTCCGATGGCTTCTAAAAGACGCGCATTTTTCGGGTGTTCTTTGAGCGCTTGCGCTAGAACGGCCTCTTCTTCGTCTGCAAGTGCTCGGGCTTGAACTCCGAGTCCCATTAGCACGGCAACATCGGCTAACGCAGCTGCTGTGTCAGCGGCTTGGTCCGCCTCGTATTGTTCAGTGCAAAGCGTAATGGCTTCATTGAATCGGCGAGCACGGGTAAGTCCGAGTACATAGGGCCGAAATTTTTCTGGATCATTTCGGTAGGCTCGCTCAAGCCAGACGATTGATTCTTCATGGTAACCAAGTCTTGATAGAAGTTGCCCAGCCGTTTCCCAGACACTGGACTGCAGAAGCCCATCTACTTCCATCGCACGGTTTGCCCAGTCCTTGGTGTACTTTTTGACGCTTTCACTGTCTCCCGCCTGTTTTGCAAGCCGCAGACGCAGGTCCAGTGCGACAGGAGAGCCTTTGGTAATCGCATCGAGCTGATCAGCAAGTGCTGTTACATCTTGCGTTTGCTCTGCCCGGAGTAATAGGTCACCGAGTCTGTAAATGTCCAAGGGTTTCGGCTTGTCACGATTGACTAGAGTCAGGTAGACACCGCGAGCTTCCGCCAAGGCCCGCTGAGCTTCGGGCGATTTACTGTCGATTGATGCTGCGATACCCCAACGCTTACGTAAAAGCGACGCTAACAGACGTCGTGCATCGTCGGCTTTGGGAGATTTCGATCGTACCAAATTTTGTAGAAGCTGCTCGGCTTGCAGTTCCTGTTTCTTGTTTCCACGATTGACTAAAATTAGTGCGTGCAGAAGTTTGTTTTTGGAATCCCCGATAAGATTGGTGTCGAGCAAACTCTTTAAGCGTTGCCAGGGAATATCTGAGCCGGAACGTAGAGCAATCGCAATCGCCAAACGATTTCTGATATCCACTCTGTTCGGCGCGATTTGAAAGGCCCGTTCGAGCATCTTAATTGTGTTTTGGTCGTCCCCGACGAATTGGTAGTATTCCGAGAGTGCGACAAATACGGTGGGGTCGGTTGGGGCGTTTTTTTCCGCACGTTTGAGCAAGGGGAACGCCGAAGTGGGGTCCTTGAGTTGTAGATAGCTGCGTCCAGAAAGGAGTGAACGCTTTGGCTCGCTTACCTTGCTCTCGCTGAGTTTTAAGAGTTCGGCCCGCAACGCTTCTTCATCGAAGAATTCGGCGCGAAACCGGAGTAGCATTTGGTAGGCCGTGATACTTGTGTCGTTGGACAGCCCCAGTGCAATCTCGAGTGCTGTTCTCGTTTCTGAGAGAAGATCAGCCTTCGCGAGTTCATCATTTGTCGCGTCTGCGGCCAACATTGCAGCTTGTGCGACTAAGAGCCATGCAATCTCATCCTCATTGTTCGACTCCGCAGTTTGGCGGGCAAGTTGCAAGCTCTGAGCGTAGTCACCCTTCCGTTCCGCAATCGAGACTCCAAACGCGGCGATATTAGAGTTTGCTTGACGGAGACGCTCGAAACGACTGTACTCTGATTCTGCTTCTGCGACACGATTCATCTTTAGCAGCAGTTGCGTCAGCAGATAAGAAGACGAAAGGCGAACATCTCCATTGGAAATTCCAGCCTGAAGCGACTGGATTGCTGCCATGTCTTCCCCGCGAGCGGCAGAAACTTGTCCAGCAAGGCTCAGGCCTAAGCCCCACCGGGGACGAGCTGCGCTGATCTCACCGCTTAGTTGACCTGCCTCCACGATCAATTCTGCACTTTCCTCTGCAGACAGGTCGTTATTCCTGGACTCCGTCAGCAGCCGAATTGCTTTGGCAAGTTTCCACCAAGTTTGGGTTGGGTCCTTCAGACCGATTAACAGTTGTTCGGCTTTCTTCAGCGTTGAAAAATCTGCTTTGCTAGTGATTGGGCTCGGAAGCGTTGCCAGTACATAGCTGAAGAGTTGGAAACCACTTTCTGGAGTGTGCAGTTTCGGGGGGATTTGCTGCAGAATTTCGCAAGCCCTGCCAGTGGAGTTGTCACTCGCCATGTACCTTGCTGCGAGCGTTGTCGCTTCCAAGGCCTCGTTTGGATTGTTCTCTATGAAAGCCAAAAGTGCGTTGATCGCCGACTTCAAGTTCCCGGCGGCTGCCTCGAATTTCGCATTCGCCAATGTAAAGGTGAGTGAGTCAACGTCTTCAATCTGGCGAAGACGCTGAATAAGAGTGCGACCAGACTCGATTTTGCCTTCTCGAGCTAATGAAATCGCCGCAACTTGTTGAAGCCTGGCATCGTTCGGTGAATCATCGGCTAATTGAAGAAGACGCTGAAGGTTTGACTTTCGCTCGCTACCGTCATCGCGATCGGGCACCGCCAAAGCCAGTAGAGCCAATTCAGATTTTAGGCTATCTGCCCCATCTTCTCCTGCAGCTGTTGTCAGTTGAGCGTTTAATGTGTCTAGTCTTCGCCAGATACTCTCGAAATTTCGCCCGCGGGGTGGCTTTGCGATCTCTTCTGCAATGAGAGCTCGCAATTGTTGCAGTTGTAAACGCGGTGAATTTCCTTCTATCGTCCTCCACTGAGCGAAGGCGTTGGACACATTGCCGGCCGATGTCCAAGCTTTCGCCGCTAGGACGCGTAGATCCTGTCTTTCAGGAGAAAGGAGCGTGGCCGCCTCATAGGTTGTTGCTGCCAAGTCCCATGCAGCCATTCTTCGGTAGATATCCGCGAGCAGCACGGTCGCTTGGAGACGCTGCTGGTTGCTAACGGTCACTTGTGAACGTAAAACGTTCTTAAAAATCTGGGATGCCTTTTCCAGCAGTCCTTCGCGTCCTGCAAGTACGCCCCGCAAGACATCCTTGCTCCAGGTCAATGTTGCTAGCTGCGTTTCTTCCGCTGTTTTCTGTTCAGCGGTGAGTCTCGTGCCTGCTATTCCCACCAAGCGTGCCCGCCTTGCCTGAAGTGTCTCCTCGAGTTGTTGAACTGCTGCCTTCGCGTTCCCTAGGTCAGCGCTGGTCGAAAGCCTCGCGGCACGTCGCAGTTGCAACCTTGGGGAATCAACACCTAGTCTCTCAATTCCGGCAAGCAGTACGCTGTCGAGGATAGCGGCGTTTACGTCTTTAGTTTCTCGAACACGTAAAACATAGGCGTCCTCAATTAGCCCGCGGGGAATCGAGGGAGCTTTCAACGCCAACAGTTGATCCAATACCGCATCTATTTTCTCATGCATTGGGGCACCACTTTGCACGTTTTCTCTTGCCCACGCGATGATGAGGTTAAAGTCCCAGAACGGCTGATAAGACTGTGAAGGATCTAGGGGCGGTAGGGTTTGCATCGTCCCCTGGGATACTACTTCTGTGCTCGTTTCAGTAGCAGGTGTTGGGTCTGGACTCGCTAGTTGTTGCTTTAGCCTTTCCAAGGCTGGGTCAAAATTTTCATTAAGCAAAGCGGTAGCAGCCGTAGCGTCGCTCCTTTGCAAAAGGCTGTGAAGAATGATCACTGCTCGTCCGTTCTCACGCAGCTCGGCGAGTTGACTTGCTAGTGCTGACTCGACTGATCCATCTGTTGGGAACGAATCTGGACTTTCAATAATTTCGCTTGCGAGGCGGGCCGCGATTTCAATACTTTGTGGATTGGCTTTCCATGCGGTGTCAAGTATTTGAGGGATGGGTTGCTGGTCAAGCCACAGCCAAAAGTCGCCAGCCTTGTCTTCGGTTTCTTGATCAAGTATCTCCGTGGGCGTCTCGGATGCTCTCGCGATGGTGTGCTTTGCAATTGCAAATGCACGTAACAATTCTTTGTCATCTTTCTCAGCATTCAGGGCAATGACTCTTCGGCGGATGTTCTGTGCGTAGCGCGGGCCGAATTGTAGTTCTCGTTTAACTAATCTTCGCTCTAACGCCTCTAAGACCTGCTCGTATGTATCTCCTTTTTCATTCTTCAGGAGTGCTGTCGCCTCGGTCATTAGATTCCTTGCCCGCATGACGCGGTCGTATCTGTTCGCTGGAGGCAGGTCGATAGCTTTTTCAGCAACGTTAGCCAACGCTAAGGCGGTGGTGGGATCCGCTGGATTCAGGAGTTGCAACTGTTCAAGCCAGGCGAGTTGTGTTTCCCAGTCGTTCGCTTCGCCCGCTTCGGATGCGCGGCTCATAAGAGATGCGGCGATATTGCTTGATTGGTACCAGTAGCCTGTCCCAACCACCACTGCTGCTATGAAGACGAAAACAGCTGAAACATTTAAAAGTTTCGGGTTGAACTGCCAACGCACGGAGCGTGCGTGGACAGGCTCATCCACATCCTGTTTGATTTGATCGGCTTGTTGGGTAATTGGCATGTTGAATTGAAATCTTCCGTCCGGTGCTTACATTGTCTGACTTCGCTGGCGTTTAAACGCCAATTTTTGGCGAGAGATACCGGTAGTCTCCGTACCGGTACGCATACTGTCGTGAGGGAACGCCGCTGAAAACCGTGCCGACCACGTTTGCACCAGCGGCCTCCAATCGTCTGCTGCTCCTGAGTACAGCGTCTGCTCTACTTACATCGCGCATCACACACACCAAGGTTACGTCTGTTTGAGCAGCTACTGCGAGTGTCTCACCCGCGGATAAAACTGGGGCAGTGTCGACGATCACGTACTTATAATGTTCCAATGCGTTATCGAGAAGATCT
>CAXGRW010000148.1:0-9703 GCA_964012125.1 uncultured Rhodopirellula sp. | reverse complement strand
GTCAGTGAGTTGAGCTGTGTGGCGTGTCATGAATCAGCCAATCCACAATTGACACCTAAACATGGGCCAACATTGGTCGGCACCGGAAATCGATTTTCGGAGAAGTGGTTGCGGGAATATCTGGATGATCCGAGCGGAAAAAAATCTGGTACGACCATGCCGCATATGCTGGGGCACCTTGATGACGGCCAACGGCAAGCAGTCATCAATAAACTGGTAGCATTTTTAGTTACCCAAAAGAAGCCTTTTGAAACGGTGCGTGCAACCGGTGCAGTAGCCGTCATGCATGAGTTTTGGAATCAAGGTGACCCGTTACGTGGTAGGGATCTCTACCACACCGTCGGGTGCGTCGCTTGCCATCAGCCTGATGCAAAGCAAGAGACTAATCAAACGGCACCCACCGCGGTGGATCAGATGATTTCACAGCTTGATTCTGAGGAACTGCAGGAACTTGGTTTGTTGCGCGCCGCCCGACGTGTGGCATCTGTTCCTCATGGTGATCTGGTCGGAAAATACACGCATCAATCATTAACGATGTTCCTGCTCCGTCCCGAATCAGTTCGTGAAGGTGCCAGAATGCCAAACCTTCGTTTGTCGCCCAGTGAGGCGGCGGACGTGACCGCCTATTTGCTAGGTGAAAAAGGAAGTGGGGTTTCGATCACGGAAGCCGTAGTCGATCCGGTAATGGTCGAAGAAGGAAAAGCTTTGTTTGTGGAGTTGCAGTGTAGTAATTGTCATAAGGCTACTGACGTTGCGTCACCGAGGATGGCGATTCCATGGGAAAATTTGAATCCGAAAAAAAAGCACAACTGTTTGACCAATCCGGCCGCAGCGATGCCCGATTATGGACTTGATGAGCAGCAGGTTGACGCGATCAAAAGTGTCCTGAAATCGGATTCGCTGATTGCGGAACTGGATGCAGTCCAGCGGGTGCACCGCCGCATGCTGCAACTCAATTGTTATGCCTGTCATCAACGTGCAACGGAACTGACGAACGCTGGAGACATTGGGGTGCTTGGTGGAGTTGGTCGCTATCGCAAACCTTATTTTGAAATGGTTGAACAAGTTGATCTGGGGGACGAAGGACGGTTGCCGCCACCTTTGACGGGTGTCGGTAGCAAACTCCAACCCAAGGCTTTGAAAGCGGTTTTCGATCAACGTACTGCTGCTTATCGTCGTCACATGAAAGCTCGCATGCCTGCGTATCATGCCAGTGCAGTCAAAGCTTTGGTGGAAAATTTACCCGTCGCTGACCGAGCGGGAAATAAAAGTGAACCCGTGGTCTTCGGCAAGGCTAGTGATTCACTTTTTCGTGCTGGACATGAACTGTCAGGAACGGGGTGTGTTGAATGTCACTATTACCGCGGTGAGAGCTTGCCGGGGGTTGTTGGTTTGGACCTTGCGGGGATCACAACACGCGTTCGGCCAGAGTGGTTTCATGATTTTGTGCTTGATCCCGGTGCGTTGAAAAGCCGGACACGAATGCCAACGTTTTTTCCTGATGGCAAAAGCAATCGTCCGGATCTGTTGGATGGTGATGTCGATAAACAAATCGCTTCGCTGTGGTTCTATTTGAAAGACCTCGCTAACCAGCCGTTGCCTGAGAAAATTGAAAAAGTCCGCTCGCAAAATTATGAATTGCGACCAGCTAATCGACCTGTTGTGTTGCGCTCTTTCATGCAGGATGCGGGGACACACGCCATTGCTGTCGGTTTTCCCGAGGGGATCCACTACTCTTTTGACTCCGAGAAAATCCGCTTGGCTTCCGCTTGGAAGGGGCGTTTTATTGATGCTCGAGGAACTTGGTTTGAGCGATTCACGCCACCAGCAGAACCTCTCGGCGAATCGCTGCTACGTTTCCCTCAAGGTCAGCCGTTTGCAACTCTCAGTCGTGAAGATGCACGCTGGCCAGCGTGGGAAGATCAGGCGAACTTGTACCAATTCCGTGGATACCGACTGGACGCCAAAGGCATTCCGACTTTCTTGTATCAGTTTGCCCAATGGCAAATTGAAGAACGTATTGAGCCCATGGCACAACGTGGTCTTCGTCGGCAGTGGAGCATAAAAAGGGTGGGGACCAGTGTCGTGCCCCCTCGCGATGAATCCGTTACGCTAAATCTTTGTATTCATCAGGCAACAAAATTGACACGAACGTCAGCGGATAAGGTAGATGGAGGCGGCTTGCAGACGCGACTTGCCAAATCGCCACAGGGCGTTAATGGATCAGGTGACCGAATCATCAAAGCAGAAAAAAGCGAGCGGTGGGTTGTGCCTGTAAGTGGAAAAGATCAACAGACAGTAGTGGTGGAGTACGCTTGGTGATGCGACGTTTAAATTTAAAGCATTTCGTTTTTGTGCTTGGAGTCTGGTTGATTGGAATTCAGCCCATTGTCCGTGTCGAGGCAGCAGACGACGATTACTATCGCCTGTTGTCGGTGGCGACAAGCAAAGCCCCCACCGAGTCAAGGTCCAAGAATTGGAAGCCTTCACCAGAAGGATTGCCATTGGAGATCAGTGGCATGACTTTTTTGGATGATCAGCGTTTAGCCGTTGCTATTCGAAAAGGTGAGATTTGGATATTGGATGGCGTTTATGATGAGCCTGCATCCAATGTGACTTACAAACGTTTTGCTAACGCGTTGCACGAACCTTTGGGGCTTTTGCAACATGATGGTGCTCTCTACACAGCGCAACGCAGTGAGTTGACGAAAATACGTGACATTGATGGTGATGATGTTGCTGATGAGTATCTCACAGCAGCAAAAGGCTGGGCTGTAACCGGGCATTATCATGAGTATGCGTTTGGCCCTAAGCTGGATGCTGATGGGAACCTTTGGATTACTTTAAATATCGGGATGGGGCTGAAGGGAGATCAGCTGAAACGGGCTGTCCCCAATGCGCCACTGGGTTATCGTCAAGGTCGATGGCGCGGCTGGGGAATGGTTCTTACACCACAGGGGAAGCTCGTTCCGATGTGTGCTGGAATGCGATCGCCCGCAGGTCTGGGGGCCAATGCAGCGGGCGATATGTTCTATACTGATCAGCAGGGGAATTGGGTGGCAACCAACTCCTTGCACCACTTGCGGCCGGGAGTGTTCTTTCATCACGCCGAGGCACTGGCATCGATGAATGAACCAGGGTCGACCATCAAGAGCGTGGAAAAAGTGCCCGCCGGCGTCCCACTGCCCGAAGCCATGATGCAGTTTCCCCAATTGCGACCTCCAGCAGTTTGGTTTCCTTACAAGCGGGCTGGTCAGTCACCAACTGACATCATGCTGGATACGAGTGATGGAAAGTTTGGGCCGTTTTCGGGTCAGTTTTTTGTAGGGGAATTCACTCAAGCTGGCGTGAATCGCGTCTTTCTTGAAAAGGTGGGTGGTGAATACCAGGGTGCATGTTTCCCATTCCGAAGCGGCTTTGCATCGGCTGTCCTGCGATTAGCACAGGGCGCAGACGGCAGCATGTTTGTAGGTTTGACGAATCGGGGCTGGAGTAGTCTTGGTAATGCGAGTTACGGTTTGCAACGTTTAGTCTGGACTGGGAAAACCCCATTCGAAATTCAGGAAATGCGTGCGACCACCGATGGGTTTGAATTGCTTTTTACCCTGCCTGTGGATCCTGAATTTGCTGGGGATCCGGCATCTTACGCAATGCAGAGCCATACCTATCTGTATCACTCGGCATACGGAAGTGATGAAATACAAAAACAGGCTCTGACAATCAGGTCTGCGACGGTGTCCGAAAATGGACGCCGCGTCCGCCTGGTGATTGACGGTCTTCGCGAACTCTTCGTCCATGCCCTGAACGCGGACGGCGTGCGAAGTAAATCAGGTCTGCCTCTTCTGCATCCAGACGCCTATTACACTCTGAATCATCGGCCTGAGTAATTAGTGGGCCGACTGATTCATACACGAGTCGCTGCCAGTCGTCATCGACGTTCTGACTTTTCGGTTGGTAGTTGAACCAACCGGTTTTCAACGTGAGAAATTTGGATTGGGCTTCGGGCGTTTGGCATCCATCGAGTCCAATATTACAGAGAGCCGATCCTGCATTCTCTTCACTTTTTCGGGCTGCTGTTTTGCCAGGTTTTTTGCTTCAGAAAGATCGTTCTCCAAGTCATACAGTTCTGAAACACCTTCATCGAATTGGATCAGCTTCCAATTTCCTTTGCGAAGAATACTGTAGGGTCCGGGAGCATGTCTGTAATGAGGGAAATGCCAGATTAGCTCGTCGCGATTCAAAGCTGTTTGGCCTCCAGACTTCAACAGCGGCAAAAGTGACAACCCATCGATTTCACGATTTGTAGGTGCTGGTACGCCAACCGCATCAAGGATCGTTGGGAAAACGTCGATCGAGCAGACGGGCGTATCCGACTTGGTTCCCGGCATGATGTGCCCAGGCCACCTAACCAGAAAAGGAACACGGATGCCACCCTCGTAGGCATAGCCTTTTCCGCTTCGCAAAGGAGCGTTCTCAGTGGGGCGACCACCGTTATCCAGGCCACCATTGTCTGACGTGAAAATGATCATGGTTCGATCATCCAAATCCAGTTCCTGAAGCGTCTCGAGAATCTGTTGAGTGGAATCGTCAATGGACTCCACCATTGCTGCGTACTTTGCATTCACATCCGATTTTCCATCCTGCTTGTACTTGGCAGCCACTTTATCGATTGCCTGAATTGGAGTGTGTACTGCATAGTGGGCAAGGTTGATAAAGAACGGTTTGTCTTTCCATTGGCGGATCAACTCAACTGCTTCATCAGCTTCTCGGTGGGTCAAGAATTCACCAGCTTTTCGGCCTGGCAATGAGGGGATGCCCGATCGGATCATCGGGTGGCGGTGCTTTGGTTGGTTGTAAGGGTCAAAGTAAGAAGGGGGTTGCCCGTAGTCACAGCCTCCGCGATTTTCATCATAGCCCTGTCCAGGCGGATACCACGCTTCGTCGCCCAAGTGCCACTTCCCGATGTAAGCAGTCTTGTAGCCGTGAGACCCAAGCACTTCCGCAACGGTAATCTCATCGTGTTCCATCCAGAACGGGTTGGGGGGGCACAGTAGTTTTCGGTTGTTTCCACCCACATATTCCGTGGGGTTTTGCTCCGGTGTGCCAAGCTTGCCGCGTTGAAACAAACTGCGGATCCAATCGGTGACACCGATGCGTGCAGGGTAGCGACCTGTTTGTATTGCTGCTCGGGTTGGTGAACAGACCGCACAGGCCGCGTAGCCATTTGTGAACTGAAGACCTTCCTTGGCGATTCGATCGATGTTTGGTGTTTTGAAATAATCGCTGCCTTGGCAGGAGAGGTCCATCCAGCCGAGGTCATCCACCACAATAAGAATTACGTTGGGTTGTTCAGATTGCACATCAGATTCGTTGCCAAACGCACCATTTGTGCTGGCAAGTGTGCTGCCCACGAACAATATCAGCGAGAATGCCATCAGTGGCGTACATGCAGCAGCAAAAACAGGACGACGCATTTATAATTCAACCTTCAGCAATGGATGGGCAGTGAGACATGTTGCAACCGTGATTGTATCCCAAATTGGCCCCGATGCGTTTCCATTGAAATACTCTTTTTAATCAGGGAGATCACGTTTTGTGCATCAGGTACCCCACTCGCACTGCATGGGTATGTGCTGGGATTGTGCTGCTTGCCAGTACTGTTTCCCGACAGTCAGTCGCCCAACGCGCCAAAGCAGTTAACCCGATCAAATCAAAGAACGTACTGTTCATTGCCGTTGATGATCTGCGGGTCGAACTGGGGTGTTACGGACAAAAACACGTTCGCTCACCAAATATAGATAAGCTTGCTTCTCAGGGGGCATTGTTTGAACATGCTTACTGTCAACAAACAGTGTGTAATCCATCGCGGGCTTCTCTATTGACTGGGAGGAGTCCGGATCAATTACAGGTTTGGGATTTGCCGACTCACTTTCGTGTGCATTCGCCGGGTGTCGTAACGCTTCCGCAGCTTTTCAAAAGTCATGGTTATCACACCCAATGCGTAGGTAAGATTTTTCATAATTGGCGTCAGGATGAATGGAAAGGCGATCCTGTGTCCTGGAGTGTTCCTTCAAGCCTTCACTACAATAGTCATGGAAATGACAAACCGCGGGTGGAGGGCGTGTTGCCTCCAAACCTTGCCTCCGGTGTTGGTGGGACTGAGTGTCGAGATGTGCCTGACGAGTCCTACTTTGATGGTCGAGTTGCCGTTTCAGCATCGCGTGTGCTGAGAGAGTGTGCCGCACGTGAACGTCCTTTTTTTCTGGCGGTGGGATTTTGGAAACCACACACACCTTTCAACGCACCCAAGAAATACTGGGATCTCTATGAACGATCGGAAATTCCTCTGCCGCGTCATTTAACACCCCCTCGGGCAGTACCTAAGTTGGCGATGACCAGTGCACGATATCGTGGGGGCGAAGATTCAGATCTGTTGAAGGAGATGCACCATGGCCATCTGGCCGCGATCAGCTATCTGGATCATCAGGTCGGCAGATTATTGAAGACACTCGATGAATTGTCTCTCCGTAAAGAGACGGTCATCGTGTTCTTTTCTGACCACGGTCTGCATCTGGGCGAGCATGGTTTGACTCGAAAAACCACGGTGTTTGAACTCGATGCTCATGTTCCACTGATCGTGGCCGTTCCGGGGCAAGCCGAACCGCAACGCATTACTGCAATTACCGAATTAGTTGATCTGTTCCCCACTTTGACAGAGCTTTGCGGTTTCCCGAATCCCGATGGTCTGGCTGGACGCAGCCTGGTCCCTGATTTGAGGAATTCAACGGATGCGATTGGTGCGACGCGTTTTGCTTTGACTCAAACACCTCGCCCAAACTACCCTCGCGGCAAACCTCCAATTTACATGGGGTATTCAATGCGAACTGATCGAGTGCGTTACACCGAGTGGCGAAAATTTGACAGCGGGGAGGTCGTCGCTCGTGAATTGTACGATCACACGTCCGATCACGATGAGACGGAAAACAGGGTAAAGTCCTTGTCCGAGGACCAACTCAACGTATTGTCCGAGCAACTGCAGCAGTTGGTATTGAGTCGAAAAACGGCCAAAATTGAGAAGTAAATGCAGGGATCTTCCACGCGAGATCTTCGGCAGTAATGAGTGATTTCAGCTCATTGCTTCGCGTAGCGACGATCTGAGGTGATATCCTTTCCAGTCAAACACGGGGAACTCGCATTTGACGAGCACGGTGTCGCAGCCACAAACAGACGGTGTCGCAGCCACAAACGATCTGGAACTTGAGTACAATGGGGGGGCCCTCGGATCGAAACAGATCACAATCAGGGTCCCGCTCGATCGCCCACCTTGCCGCAATGTTCCATGCTCCGTCTAACTTGCGCTGTCTTATTTGTCTTGGTGTTCACCGCATATTTGCGGGCTGAATCTGCTGCGCCCCTGCGGTTTGAAACCGACGTGCGGGCGATTCTTCGTGCGCACTGTTTTCAATGCCATGGGGAAGAGCCTGAGCTTCAGGGAAATCTCGATCTCAGATTGGTCCGGTTCATGCATCGGGGTGGTGATTCAGGGGCAGCCATTGTGCCAGGAAAACCAGAGGAGAGTCCGCTGTATCAGCGTTTGCGTGACGGTGAAATGCCACCAGACGAAAGCAAGCAGATCAGCAGGAAAGAGCTGCGTGTCATTCACGACTGGATTGTTGCGGGTGCCGGCACCGTCCGAGAGGAACCCGAGAGTCTCGGTTTGGAACCCTATCTCACTGAGGAAGACAAGGCCCACTGGTCTTTGCAGCCGATTCGACGCCCCACTGTCCCGACTCAGGTGAATGCCGATCTGGTTGCCAATCCAATTGACGCATTTCTGCTGAGTGAACTGAAAAAACATGATCTGGAGTTCAGCCCGACCGCACCTCCGCGAAAACTGTTGCGACGTTTATCGCTTGATCTTCTCGGGCTTCCACCGAGTCCGGAATCGGTTCAAAGCTTTGTCGATTCGATAGCCTCGGCTGACGGTGCAGAAAAAATATGGTCGGTTACAGTCGATACGATGCTGGAGTCACCCCATTACGGTGAGCGGTGGGCACGGCATTGGCTGGATGTTGCTGGGTATGCAGATAGCGAAGGCTACACGGATGCTGATTCAGAACGCCCTGATGCCTGGAGATATCGTGACTACGTGATCGAGTCGTTCAATGCGGACATGCCATTTGATCAGTTCATCACAGAGCAACTTGCCGGTGATGAGTTGGTCACTTCACCCTTGAAAAATCTTTCAGCGGCTGATGCAAAACGTTTAGTGGCTACTGGGTTTTTGCGTATGGCACCCGATGGTACGGGTGGTGCGGTTGCCGACAAGTTGCAGGCGCGTCATGACACGATGGCTGATACCATCCGCATTGTGTCCTCCTCCTTTCTGGGACTGACGGTGGGATGTGCCCAGTGTCATGACCATCGTTACGATCCAATCAGCCAAGCGGATTACTACCGGTTCCGGGCAATTTTCCAGCCTGCGTTTGATCCCGAAAAATGGCAGGTGCCCACAAAGCGTCGAGTTTCTTTGTACACCGATGAAGACCGGAAACGGGCTGCAGAGATTGAGGTCGAAGCCAAGAAGGTGGATGCGCAACGTACCAGCCAGCAAAAGGTGTTCATCTCCGCAACGTTTGAGAAACAGTTGAAGGAATTACCAGAATCGGTGCATGAGTTGGCTCGAGCTGCGCACGAAACTGCCGCAGCGAAACGCACGCCTGAGCAAAATCAGTTGTTCAAGAAACATCCCAACTTGAATGTCACCTCCGGTTCGTTGTACCTGTACGATCGCAAGGCGGCCGACGAGCTTAAGGAACTGGCGGCAAAGGCAACTCAGATACGTGCGACCAAACCAAAACAGGAGTTCATTCGGGCGATCACCGAAAAACCCGGGCGTTTGCCGGCAACTCACCTGCTGTTCAGAGGTAACCCGGATCAGACACGACAGGAATTGCAGCCGGGTGGTTTGAGTGTTGTCTCGCTGAACAGCAGTCTGCCGAGCATTCCTGCAGAGACAAGCGATGTTGCTACCAGTGGTCGACGCCTGGCATTAGCAAAGCGATTGACTCACCCGGATTATCCGCTGACCGCGCGGGTTATTGTCAATCGCGTTTGGCGACAGCATTTTGGCCGGGGGCTTGTGGAGACACCGGGAGACTTTGGCGTGCAGGGAATGGCACCCTCGCATCCTGAACTGTTGGATTGGCTGGCCGTCGAATTCATCGAAAGTGGTTGGAGCTTGAAACATCTGCACCGATTGATCCTGCAATCACGTGCCTGGCGGCAAGCGGTTACCAACCATGCAGACAGGAACCGGGTGGATCCGGACAACACCTTGTTTGGTTCTGGAAGGTTGCGACGTCTGGACGCCGAGATTGTTCGTGATTGTATTCTCGATATCTCGGGAAAGTTGAACACCAAATCTCGCGGGCCAGCGGTGCCTGTGATGGCAGATCGCGTGGGTCGATTCGTCATTGGCAAAGATAACTCGAATGCCGGACGGCCGGGTAGTGTCATCGACATGAAGGGGGAACAGTATCGTCGAAGCATTTACATACAAATGCGACGTAGCAGACCATTGGCTGTTCTGGAAGCTTTTGACCAACCGCCCATGTCACCCAACTGTGATAAGCGGAACGTCTCGACCGCTTCTACCCAGTCACTGTTGATGATGAACAGTGAGTTGCTGCTGACATACTCG
>CAXGRW010000147.1:0-9772 GCA_964012125.1 uncultured Rhodopirellula sp. | reverse complement strand
TTTTTTAAAACCCAAACTCAATTTTTGCTCAGCACGCCCAACTCGTTCGTGGTTGTTGAGCACTTCACGAGAGATGACTTAGGAGCTATCCAAAGATGTTTGAAATGGCAATGTTGCTGGCACAGGAAGACGGAACCGTACGAAGTTTAGGTATCGGTATCGGTATCGGCTTGGCTATTCTCGGTGCTGGCTTGGGAATTGGCCGCATTGGTAGCGCAGCGGTTGAATCGATCGCCCGCCAGCCCGAGGCCGGTGGAACCATCTCGACCCAAATGTTGATTTCTGCAGCATTGATCGAGGGTGCGACCGTTATCGCCCTGATTCTTCTCTATATCTCGTAACCATTGCGTACGGCAGGCTGTGTTTGTCAATGCTGGCAGTGGCCCACGCACGGTGGCTACCACATGTCGAAACATTGGCCTCACCGGTATAGGTGCTCCGATGGAACAGTTTTGACTGACTGCTGACTAGGATAAAGATGATGATCACGATGAGTTGGATGTCACACCAGCACGCAGGATTGCGGGCAGCCATGCGCTGTTTCGTACTTTGCTTTGCGTCTTTTGTCATGAGCGCTGGCATCGCCCCTGCGTTGTATGGTGCAGAGGCGGCCGAAGATAACGCGGCCGAAACCACGGAAACGGGTGACCACTCGGATGGCGAAGGTGAGCACGCGGAAAGCGACCCTGTTTTACTTCGCTTTGACGTTGGTTCCGCTATTTGTAATCTCCTGATCTTCTTGGGAGTTCTCGGAATCCTCTCGAAGTTTGTTTGGCCAGTTATCCTGGACGGACTTCAGGCCAGAGAAGACAAAATCTTCGACGAACTGAAAGACGCGGAAAAAGCCAAGGCGGATGCACAGAGCCTGCTGGCGGACTATCAAGGGAAGCTTGATGGTGCCGCGGTGGAAGTTCAGTCGATCCTGTCAGACGCACGCAACGACGCAACTGCCAGCGGGCAGCGAATTGTTGATGAAGCCAAAGAGGAAGCAGAGCGTCAGCGGGAACGCGCGAACGCAGAGATAGAGACGGCCAAAAAGGTTGCTCTTGCCGAACTCGCCGGGCAAACTTCTGATTTAGCGATTGGAGTTGCCCAACAGGTCATCGGTAGAGAACTGAGGGCTGAAGATCATGCTGAGTTGATCCGCCAGTCGCTGGATCGGCTCCCCAGCAACAACTGATCAACTCGGATGTTGTCACGAAAAATTACTCCATCGAACGCGGGTATTTCCCGAGCGTAAGCCATGAACGAAGCTGCTGAACACGACACAGTGCTCGATACCGGTGCCGAACAACTGGGCAAAACTTATGCCCGTGCGTTGATCGGTGCGGCGCGGAGCGCTGGCATCGCGGACAATATCATTGAACAACTAGGTTCAGTTGTCGATGAGTGCTTAGCGGTGAGTCCACAGCTCCGAGCTGCTTTTGCCTCGCCCCAGATCGATGACAATGAAAAGATCAGAGTGATCGACCGATTGTTCGGCGAGAGCTGTGATCCACTCTTAGTGAAATTCCTCAAGGTCATGGCTGGCCGAGGACGCTTGGCTCATGTTGATGCAGTACGTGCTGCTGCAGACACGATCCATGACGAAATGCTTGGCCGATTGGTTGCCACAGTGCAGACTGCGGTTCCACTAGACGACGCCCTTCGATCCAAAATTGAAGAGCAAATTGGTTCCATCATGCAGAAGCAGGTGCGATTGTCAGAGTCAGTCGATCCAGATTTGATCGGCGGCATGGTAATCCGCGTGGGAGACCGCGTGTTCGACAGCAGCGTATCCAACCGTTTGGATGCACTCGCACGTCGCACACGAAACGGTTTCTCCAGTCAATTGCTCCACCGCTTTGGTGAACTCACATCAGAATAGGTTTTGACTTGCCGGCCAACCGGCACCAACTATCAACGCTCGACAGAACTGCCGGGCCAACACTATTGATTCAGACCCATGAAATTTAGCAGTGACGAAATCGCCTCAGTCTTGCAAGAAGAGATTGAGCAATTCGATAGCAAAGTCGATGTTCGCGAAGTCGGTACCGTCCTTGAAGTTGGTGACGGCATCGCTCGCGTTTACGGACTCTCTGGCGTTATGGCCGGCGAGATGGTTGAGTTCCCCAACGGCGCGATTGGACTCGCTTTCAACCTTGAGGAAAACTCCGTTGGTGTGATCATTCTTGGTGACTACCTGACCATTCAGGAGGGCGACGAAGTCAAAGCACTCGGAACACTGCTGTCGGTTCCTGCGGGTGATGCAGTCGTCGGTCGCGTACTCGATCCGCTGGGCAACGCACTGGACGGCAAAGGCCCGGTTCAGACCGATGTCACACGCCCGGTTGAGATCATCGCAACGGGCGTAGCCGAAAGGCAACCTGTCACCGAGCCGATGCAAACCGGTATCAAAGCGATCGACGCGATGACACCAATTGGACGCGGCCAACGAGAGCTTGTGATCGGTGACAGAAAAACCGGCAAAACAGCCATTGGCATTGACGCGATCCTGAACCAGAAAGGCAAGAACGTCAACTGTTTCTACGTTGCGATCGGGCAGAAAGACTCGTCCGTTGCCGGTGTGGTCGATGCACTGGAGCGTCACGGAGCGATGGAATACACGACAGTGATTGTCGCTGGTGCATCTGCCCCAGCACCACTGCAATATGTCGCACCCTACGCCGGAACAGCGATGGCGGAACACTTCATGTTCAACGGTGGTCACTCACTCGTGGTCTATGATGACTTGTCGAAGCAGGCAACCGCTTATCGTCAGATGAGTTTGTTGATGCGGCGTCCACCCGGGCGTGAAGCGTATCCTGGAGACGTTTTTTACTGCCACAGTCGACTGCTTGAGCGATCCGCGAAGCTGTCCGAGGCACTGGGTAGTGGATCCATCACCAGCCTCCCGATCATCGAAACACTTGAGGGTGAGGTTTCTGCCTATATTCCAACAAACGTGATCTCGATTACTGATGGGCAGATCTATCTCCAACCGGACCTCTTCTTCTCCGGCATTCGCCCCGCCATGAACGCCGGTATTTCAGTATCGCGTGTTGGTGGTGCAGCTCAGGTCAAGGCTATGAAGAAAGTCGCCGGTGGTTTACGACTCGACCTCGCGGCATTCCGTGCACTGGAAGCTTTTGCACAACTCGGAACCGACCTCGATGCTGCAACACAGGCACAGCTAGATCGTGGATACCGAATGGTCGAACTACTGAAACAACCTCAGTACAAGCCAATGAGCGTCACCGATCAAGTGCTAAGCCTTTACGCTGGAACCAGAGGTTTCATCGATGATGTGCCCGTCAGAGCAGTCCAACAATGGGAAGCTGACTTCCAACAATTCGCCCACGACAAATACAGCGACCTCATTACACTGCTCAATGAGAAGCAGGATTTGAGCGATGACGTCGTTGAGAAAATCGAAGCTTGCATCGCTGAATTCAAGAAGGGTTACAAGCCCGTCGAGAGTGAACTGTAGTCCCGATTGAACTTGATCTTTCCCATTTAACAACTGAAACGCGTCAACTGACTCATGGCCAACGCCCGCGCCCTCGACAAACGACGAAAATCAATTCGGAACATCCGCAAGATCACGCGGACCATGGAATTGATCGCAACAGCGCGTTACAAAAAAGCGATGGATCGCGCTGCTGCCGTGACGGCGTATACCGACCGGTTGTCGCAGATCGTAAACAGCTTGGCTGACTCGGGCACGGAGGTCAGGCATCCTTTGCTTGAGCAACGTGAAAATCCTCAGGCTGGCCGTCTGCTGACGCTCAGCAGTAATCGCGGCTTGTGTGGTGGCTACAACGCCAGTGTGCTACGGACTGCGGTACCACATATCGGTGAGATGAGATCAGACGTAGGCAATTTGTTGGTAGATGTTAGCGGGAAACGTGGGATCAACGGACTGAAATTTCGCGGCATTGATACCAACGACACCTACGAGGAGTTCGAGGACCAACCAGCCTACGACGAAGTGGAAAAAATTGCGTCTAAGTACCTTGAGCTGTATGTCACAGGGCAAATGGATCGCCTTGACGTGATCTACACCCGGTTCATCAGCACAAGCCGGCAGGAAGTCACCATCGAAACACTCTTGCCGTTTGGCTCACTCGACGAAAGCGTCGGCGAGACAGATGAGGGCTCAAGTACACAGTACGAGTTTCAACCGTCCGCTGAAAGCATCTTGGAAGAGGTCGTGCCGACCAGTTTCAAGGCAAAGCTTTTCAAGTGCTTCCTCGATTCTGCAGTCAGCGAGCAAGTTGCTCGAATGATTGCGATGAAAGGGGCAACGGAAAGTGCAGGGGACATGATCAAGCAACTGTCCATGACATACAATCGCGCCCGTCAGAGTCAAATCACGGGTGAAATCATGGAAATCATTGGTGGTGTTGAAGCATTGGAAGGCTAATTGCCCAAGATGCCAACCTGTTTATTGTTTCCTTTTTAGTTCACACATTCATATTAGCTAACCCCAGCCTTTAGTACGAACATGTCTACCGCAACCGAAAACACTGTTGGACGCGTCACCCAGGTGATCGGCTCGACTTTCGACATCGAGTTTCCCGAAGGTCATATGCCTCCCATTTACAACGCCGTGGCAATCAAGTCGCAGCACAAAGGCGTTGACATCGATTTGGTCGGTGAAGTGCAACAGCACCTTGGTGGCGGCCGGGTGCGTGCCATTGCCTTGGGAAGCACTGAAGGCATGATGCGGGGCATGGACGTTGTGGACACCGGGAAAGCTGTGAGCGTTCCAGTGGGAACCGCAACACTTGGCCGTGTTTTCAACGTGCTTGGAAAAGAAATCGACGAGCGAGGTCCTGTCGAAGCAGACAAGTACATGCCGATTCACCGGCAAGCCCCTCCTGTAAACGAGCTCTCAACCAACACCGAGGTGTTCGAAACGGGCATCAAAGTCGTCGACTTGCTAACGCCGTTTGTTCGTGGTGGTAAGGCTGGACTCTTCGGTGGTGCTGGCCTTGGTAAAACTGTGATCTTGACCGAACTGATCGCTCGAATCGCCAGCAGTCACGGTGGTTACTCGGTGTTTGCCGGTGTAGGTGAGCGAACACGTGAGGGCACCGACTTGTGGCTGGAAATGCAGGACACTGAAATTGGTGATACCGGCCGCAAGGTGATCGAGCAAACTTGTATGGTTTTCGGTCAGATGAACGAGCCACCAGGATCCCGACTCCGCGTTGCTCTGTCTGCTCTGACCATGGCCGAGTACTTCCGTGATTCAACGGGTGCTGACACCTTGCTTTTCGTCGACAACATTTTCCGCTTCTCGCAAGCAGGTTCGGAAGTGTCCGCGTTGCTCGGGCGAATGCCTTCTGCTGTGGGCTATCAACCCACACTTGCAACCGAGATGGGAGCACTTCAGGAACGAATCACCTCGACCAAGAAGGGGGCGATCACGTCGGTGCAAGCCGTATATGTGCCTGCTGACGACCCAACCGACCCCGCTCCGGCAACCGCTTTTGGACAGTTGGACGCTTTCATTTATCTGGAGCGTTCAATTTCAGAGAAAGGTATTTATCCGGCGATTGACCCGCTCGCGTCGAACTCGCGCATCCTCGACCCTCAGTACGTCGGTGATCGTCACTATGCGATTGCCCGACGAGTACAAACGATCCTTCAGAGATATCGTGAGTTGCAGGACATCATCGCGATCCTCGGTGTCGATGAGCTGAGTGAGGGGGACAAAATGGTTGTCCATCGTGCTCGACGCATTGAGCGATTCATGAGTCAGCCATTCCTGGTCGCCGAGGTGTTCACCGGCAAGGCTGGTGAGATCACACCATTGGCTGACACGATCCGTAGCTTTGAAGAAATCTGCGATGGAAAGTGGGACCATCTGCCCGAGCAGGCGTTCATGTACGTCGGATCGATCGAGCAGGCAGAAGAGCAGGCTAAGAAAATGGAAGAGAAGGGCTAAGAGTCATGACACTTCGCTGTGTAGTTGTAACGCCTGAACGTACTGAACTTGACCGCGAGGCCGAGTATGTTTCGCTCCCAATGTTTGATGGGGAACTGGGCGTAATGGGTGGTCGAGCACCACTGATCGGTCGACTGGGCTTTGGGACACTTCGGCTGCAAACGGCCGCAGGTCCTGAACGCTACTACGTAGATGGCGGCTTCGCCCACATTGAGGGTGATGTCATCAACGTGCTGACGGGTCGCTCAACACCAATCGACTTGATCGACCGTGATAAAGCCCACGAGGACTTGGACAATGCGTTAGCGATGTCTGGCGCGACACCCGAAGAGGCACAAATCCGGGATACCGCTGTTCGCCGTGCTCGTGGTCAACTTCGCGCGTCCAGCTAGCTTCATCGGCTTGGCTCATCGATAACTCTTAGTCGCGAAGTGGTTTCTAACCGCTGGTTTTTTCGCGACTTTACTTCAATCCAAGACCGCTCGGTCTTTTTGAGAGTGCTCCCCGAACGCCTAGTTGCCGAGGATCCCTTGCAACTTTGTCAGTGAACACGCGTACGTCGTCAAGAATCGGCCTGATCCTTGCGGTAGCGCTCTCAATGTTCTCAACCGTTCGGCGTATCTTCCAGTACATTTCCTGGTCATCAAGTAACAGACGCACCGAGCCGTCTTTGTTGTTAAGTGCTTTCCCAAACTCATCCACTTCAGTCAGAGTGCTGTCCAAACGAGCCATGGTGGTCAGCACCTGATTTACCAATTCATCGCCATGTGTCGCCAGAGGTTCAGTGAACTGCTCGACATTCTTCACTGTTCTTTGAGCACTGTTCACGGTATCGACGGCGGCTTCACCGACCTTCTCGAACTGCGCGCCAACACGTTCAAAACTGTCAAAGGTGCGTGTGGTGGCATCAAGCGTTTCCTTTGCTTGTTTAAGCACCTCGGGTAGCTGCACGACGGACTCCTCAAGATTTTCGCGAATGACTGGATTATTGACGATTTCACGGATATCGGCCATCGCTCCATTGAATTCGCGCAGTGCCTGCACCGCTTCATCAGCAACCTGCTCGATTTTCGAATCACTGCCCCCGACGACCTTCTCTACGCCAGACGCCAGTTGATTGATGCTCTCTGCAGCAACGGCGATGGACGAGCCTGCGTTGCGGATCGCCTCAAATGTCTCCTGAAGATCAGACTGCATTTCAAACAGGCTTTCCGAGTTCTCTCCATACGAAATGTACTCACCATCGGTGTACGGCTGCTTGAGTATTTCGGGATAGTCCTGTGCTTTCCCGTTAGCATCCCAGAGGGTTCTCAGTTTTGCTGGTTTCCCCAGCACAAACTCAAGCTGCGCATCCCCGGTAACAAAGTTTCCAGTACCAATCCGCGGGATGTAAGAGTGAGAAACCTGCTTGGTAGCGTCCATCGCTAGCGTCACAAGAACCCCCCCCTGATCTCGCAGACTGATACTCGAGACGCGTCCGATCCGCACGCCATCACGGACAACGGGGGTATTGGCACCGATGCCTTCTGCTGAGTCAAAGACCACCGACAATGAATAGTCACGCTGCAGTACGCTAGGAAAGGCCCCAAACAGGAATGTCAGAATGATGCCGATTCCGATTGCCGAAATCACCAACACCCCTACACCAAATCGCAGTCTATTTTCATCCATGATTAATTCTCATCAGGCTTAACAACCAGCCAAACTAGCCAGACAATCCATGCGCCAATTCTGTCAATCGCTCGCCAGCTTCTCCACGAACAAACTGGCGAACACGCCGATCCTCCGCATGCTCCAAGGAGCTTGGTGGTCCGTCAAACAGGACCTGTGATTCATTTTCATCAAGTCGCATTCGCGGATAAAACATCAGCACACGATCTGCGACTTTTCGGGCCGTATGCATATCATGTGTGACGACAACACTGGTAACCGGATATCGTCGCCGAGTATCAAGTATCAATTCATTAATCACGTCACTCATGATTGGGTCCAGACCAGTGGTCGGTTCATCGTAAACAACTACCTCAGGCTTCAGAATCAATGCCCGCGCCAAACCGACGCGTTTTCGCATACCACCTGACAACTCCGCGGGTCGCTTGTAGGCAACATTTCTAGGCAGCCCTACCTCAGCAAGGTGCTGCATCACTCTTTCCTCAACCACTGCCTCAGAAACAACTTCACTTTGACGAAGCGGAAAGGCAACGTTTTCGAAGACGGACATACTGTCAAAAAGTGCAGCGTTCTGGAAAACAAAGCCAAACCTGCGACGTGTCTGCGTTAGCTCTGAATACCCCATATGGTGCAGTCCTTCGCCATCAAAATAAATCTCACCCCGCGTAGGCTGCACCAACCCCACCAAAGTTTTCATGAAGACAGTCTTGCCACAACCACTCTCTCCAATGATCGCGATAGTTTGACCACGCGTGATCTGCAAATTAATCTCCTGCAGAACAACTTGATCGTCAAAAACAACAGATACATCCCTCGCCTCGATCAACGGTTTTTCGTCATCGGACTGCTGTGTTTCCACAACGTCCTGATTCGAATGGTTGACTTCAGAAATCTCGTCTCCATCATCTGATGCGGATACTTCATTCATAGAAAGGAAGATCCGTTGGGGTAAATGGTGTAGTAGATCGAATTCATGACGATGGTCAAAAACAGATCCACGGCAAGAATCAGAACAAACGAATAAACGAAGGCAGTCGTTGCCGCCTTACCAACGCCCTCAGCCCCTGGCTCACAATTAAATCCCCGATAACAACTCACGATCGCGATTGTTGAACCAAAGAAAATACTCTTGAATATGCCACTGAACAAATCAAATCCAGTCACACCATCCCTCGAATGATTTAAATAGGCTGCGTGGTCGATACCCAAAATGATCACGCTGTAAAAGTAACCACCTACGATACCCATGAAATCAGCCATGATCGTGAGCGAGGGAATCAGCAGAATGCAGGCGAGGAAACGCGGGACCACGAGGTAGTGAATGGGGTCCGCCCCCATCGCAGTCAATGCGTCAATCTGCTCTGTAACTCTCATCGTACCCAGCACTGCGGCCATCGCGCCGCCTACACGACCAGCCAACATCGTCGCGGCCAAAACCGGCCCCAACTCTTTGACGAGTGTGCTGTTAATCACCGCCCCCAACCGGCTATCCAAGCCGATAGCGTGAAACTGCGCGTAACTTTGCACAGCCAGAACCATGCCGATGAAAGTGCCCGTAAGTGCAACCACGGGTAAACTCAGTGCACCGACCTGATAGAAATTCACCAACACCGTGCCTCGGCAGGGTAAACGGGTGAAGAGCCATTTCAGCATTTTCCAAGTGAATAATGTCATGTCGCCAATGGTGGTAATGCCATCAACCACTGCAGACCCCCACTGATTGACCCAGCGCACAAAGGCAGACTCAGGTTTTTGAGTGGAGTGAAGGGAATTGGCAGAATCAGACACTCGTCCTACGTCCCAGTCATACGCTGCTTAAACAATCAGACACGTCTGGTTGTATCGGTCAGCCTGACCTTGAGGATTAGTGAAAGTGAACGCCCTGATCCAAAATGATCGCTAGCAAAACGCGACGGTCGTGACGCGAAACGCCAGCTTGCTCCTACGTGGAATTTAGTCCAGAGTTTTGCTCGACCAGTTTGACGAATGCTCACTGGCTCCACGAATGCTCGCTGTTTCGACGCATACTCGCTGGGTGACGAACTGGGCTACCGATGGCCAGGAGCCACCATGATTGTCATATCGCAGCTCGATATAGTGCGATTCTGAACTCCCTACCAAACTCAGAATTGCGAATCGGACAGCATCCTTATTAAGCAAACTGCA
>CAXGRW010000146.1:0-9799 GCA_964012125.1 uncultured Rhodopirellula sp. | reverse complement strand
CGGCCCGAATCCACCAATAGACGCCGATGGTGATTTTCTCATTGGGCCGAAGTACGTCCCGGCACCAGAACGCACACAACAAGCCGGAGTTCCACAGGGGCGTGTTCAACAATTCACCATGGACTCCCGTGAAGGCGAACGCTTCAACCCGGGGATCGCCCGAAAGGTATTCGGCACGGTCGACCCCAACAACCCAAAAACTCTCATCGTCGATACACATGAGATAGACTACACACGCAAGATCACCGTTTATGTTCCTGCACAGTACAAGGCTGGTACTGTTGCTCCGTTCATGGTGTGCCATGACGGCCCCAAGGGTTCCCCCAAGATGCTATTGCCACGTATTTTGGACAATCTAATCGCGGAAAAACGTATCCCACCCATGATTCTCATTATGATCGCCAACGGTGGTGGTGATGCTCAAGGACACGAGCGAGGCAAAGAATATGACACGATGTCGGGTTTGTTCGCCGAATACATCGAGCACGAAGTGCTTCCGCTTGTCGAAAAGAACTGCGAAGTCAAATTAAGCACGGATCCCGACGCACGCGTTGCGATGGGCAGCAGTTCGGGCGGCTCGGCAGCTCTAATCATGGCATGGTTCCGACCCGACCTGTACCACCGAGTTCTTACCACCTCAGGTACCTTTGTGAACCAACAATGGCCATTCGACCCAGCGTATCCTGATGGTGCTTGGGGCTTTCACAACAAGCTGATACCCGAGTCACCCGTGAAGCCAATTCGCTTATTCATGGCCGTTGGCGACCGCGACAACTACAACCCAAACGTGATGCGGGATGGAATGCATGATTGGGTCGAGGCGAATCACCAAATGGCGAAGGTTCTGAAAGAGAAAGGATACCATTACCAGTACCTGTTCTGCCAAGACTCCGGACATGGAGTCGGGAACGCAAAGGCCCAGTTCCTTCCACACGCCATCGAATGGATTTGGCAAGGATACGAGCAGCCTGCGAACGAATGACTCGCCGGCTGCCTTTAGTTACAAGAGCATCAACGAAACCAGACACAAGACCTCGCAGATCGCCGGAGTCAATCCCGCGCGTAGACACGCCACTGTGACTCAACCCAAGCCGTGTCTGGTTTCGAGTCCCTAATTAGAAAACGATACTTAGCCTCGTACGGCTTCTGTTGATCGATCACAAACTCACCGTCGACAGCCGGGCAGAAGCAGAAATACGGTTTAGTCGGGTGTAGTCTCGTTGACTGGGGTGCGCGAAATGAGGCTCGATCGCAAAGCACAGTGACATTCACTGGAGTCGCCTGAATCGCACCCCACATCGTTACCCAGTTCGGGTTCTCATGGTTACCTTTGAGGCGATTCGAACCAAGACTGTTCGTGAAGCCTGATGCGTTACCGCCCGCGCCTTGTCTGGTCCCTAAATCGGAATCATTTTCCTTTAGCCAAGCGACAGGTCCCCTCACAGCAATGCCACCGTAGTGGAACTTTTCAATCTGCAGAGGATAAGAAGTCAGTGCCTGCTGCCTGGTTTCCAAATCAAAGCAATGAAACGAGCCATCTGTGGGCACCGCTGTGACTCTCCATGTCTCGCGTAAGATATCGACTTGCGGGTCCGATTCGCTGCGATGCACAAGCTCAACAACAAAACCAGTCCCCTCCTCGCTCGAAAAGATATCAAGAACCCGTCGGTGAACAACGCGCCCCGTGCGTTTTTTGAGGTTCCAAAAATCAATCTCACGTCCGTTGTACTTCGTTTTCACCCACGCTGAAAAAATCCCCTGTTGATGCGGGTGATCAAAGGGATAACTGGCAGTTACCGTTTTTCCAGCCGGAGAACAAACAGGGTGCAGAAACCCAGTGCGGCGATAAACAGAATCGATCCCAGCAGGTGGCACTGGTGACACCTTGTTGTAACACAGCAGCAATTTCCCTCTACTGCGTATCTCAATGGTAGAGTCAGTCTCAAGTAACGCGAATTCCTCCGCGCTGCTGTGACTGATGCAAACGAAAAACAATAGTGCCCACCCTGAGGCCTTGACCATCAAAAATACTCCGCGGCAGGTCGCACTGATACGTGCACGACCAGAATACGCACATTAGAACTCAATTAGCGGACCGTGGCTTTCCTGACTGAGGGCAGACACTCGCCGCCAAAATTCCGTTTCAGGTTAAATTTCATCAAACTGGCCGGCTACGCAAACAAGGCAGCGACCACAGCAAATCCAAAATCGTGTGTTGCTCACAAACTCTTAAGCTCAATCACCTGTTTCCATTCTTTGGGCCCAGTGTTGTGCACCGACACTCCCGTACTGTCGACGGCGACCGTCACGGGCATATCCTCAACATCAAATTCGTAAATTGCCTCCATGCCAAGCTCTTCAAATGCCACCACGCGAGAACTCTTGATCGCCTTCGAAACCAGATACGCAGCACCACCGACGGCCATCATATAAACAGCTCCAAAGTCCTTGATCGCCTGGATTGCTTCGCTTCCGCGTTCAGCTTTACCAACCATTCCCGCTAAGCCGGTTTCAGCCAGCATCTGGCGTGTAAACTTATCCATTCGGGTCGCAGTGGTGGGCCCCGCTGGCCCCACGGCCTCGTCCCTTACCGGCTTGACTGGCCCGACGTAATAAATGAATCGCCCCTTCAAATCCACCGGGAGCTCCTCGCCCCGATTCAGCATGTCAGTCATTCGTTTGTGTGCAGCGTCACGCCCGGTAAGCAATTTCCCAGACAACAGCACAGTCTCGCCTGCCTTCAATGACTGAATCTCCGCCGGTGTTACAGATCCCAAGTCAACTCGCTTTGCTTCGGCACCAGGATCCCATGTGATGTCTGGCCAGTCTTCAAGGCCTAGTGTTTGGAACTCTGCGGAACCGCTTCCATCAAGAACAAAATGAGCGTGTCGGGTTGCGGCGCAATTCGGAATCATGGCGACTGGCTTCGATGCAGCGTGAGTCGGATAATCAAGAATCTTCACATCAAGCACCGTGGTCAAACCACCGAGCCCTTGGGCACCAATGCCAAGCCGATTGACCTTTTCCATCAACTCCAGACGCAGTTCCTCAACTCGGTTGTCTGGTCCACGCTTCTTCAATTCATGGATGTCGATCGGGTCCATCAGGGACCTTTTTGCAAGTACCGCTGCCTTTTCCGCGGTTCCACCGATTCCAATCCCAAGCATCCCCGGCGGACACCAACCCGCGCCCAACTTGGGAACTGTCTCCAAAACCCAATCGACAATACTGTCGGATGGATTCAGCATGACGAGTTTCGCTTTATTCTCTGACCCACCGCCTTTTGCAGCGATGTACACCTCCACCTTGTCGCCTGGCACCAGATCGTAGTGAATTACCGCCGGTGTGTTGTCACCAGTATTCTTCCTTGCCCCAGCAGGATCCTCCAAAATCGAAGCTCTCAACACATTCTCTGGCAACGTGTAAGCTCGCCGCACACCCTCATTGATCATCTCTGTGACGGACATCTCAGCATCCCAGTTCACATCCATGCCTACATTGACAAACACGGTAACGATCCCCGTGTCCTGACAAATCGGGCGCCGCCCTTGAGCACACATGCGAGAATTGATCAAGATCTGCGCCATCGCAGCTTTTGCTGCTGGTGATTCTTCACGCTCATACGCCTCACTGACCGATTGGATGAAATCCAATGGGTGAAAATAAGACATGAATTGCAAGCTGTCTGCGATGCTGTCGATCAGGTGAGACTGATGTATCGTTGCCATGTGCGGTTCCTACCGTCGGTATTGTTGTGTTCAGAACGTTCAGACAAGTGACAATGGCGAGTACCTCGACTGTCGTAGCCTTAAGTCAGTGATACCTAGAAAACTCTCGTGCGATAATGTAGCAAACGGCATGCATTGCAAGAGAACCACCAAAACACTGGGCACTTGCATCCGCATTCACCTCGGCATTTGGTCATGCATTTCCAAGAAGGTAGTGGCTCTCTAGCATCCAATGTCATCGAATCCAACAGCCATCGAGTTGAAGTCACGACAATCACTGCTCCGTCTCTTGTCGCAAGCATGCATCTGGGCGCTGACAGCATTGTGACTCATTGCCGCCCGAGGCGAAATGGCACAGTTACCGCGAAAGATAAAAATCACATTCCGCCTCAGTAAACGCCACTCAAAATTCGTTACCGATGGCCGTTGCGGGAAGCTGGACCTACCGTTCAATGTCAAAGCCCGCTGCAATTTCGGCTACCCGTTGCTTGTGCGTTTCGGCCACGCTCCTGCGCACCCCGGGGAGGTAATCTTCAAAAAGTCAAATTTCCTCCGCAGGTCCAAGATTGAGATACCGCACGGCTTGCCATGCAGAAGGATGCTTCTCAAAAGTTGGCACTTGCTTGCTAGCCAGCTCATTATCGACGCCACGATTGGTCGCAGACGGCTGCAACTCGTCGTGATTGTCGAGTTGAACCTCTTCAAGTGTCTCTGAAGCCGAATCTAGGCCCTTCCGACGCTGATTCGCATAGGTCTTGATTGAAACGGATTCACATGCCAGTTCGAGTAGGGTGCATCCGTCTTCCATGCTTCCCCCTGCTGTCTCAAAGCGAACTGGGCCCCCACCTCACAAAGCGTTTCCTAAACCCAAGCTGTTTTCTTCCTGTTTCACTGTTCGTTTCACCACACAGTACATGACATCCGGTTGCAGCGTGCAGGCATAAAATAGCCCCGCCCATCGTCCGACATGCGGGGCTTACTGAGTTGGCTACCTGGCAGTCATTCGTTCGCTGAGAGCAATCACCCCCATCGTGAGTCATCGCCTTGGACTAATTTTCGAAACAATTGAACCCCAGACAGGCTTTGAACAACAGTTTCAAGCCAAGTGCAAGTCAAGCTATAGTCGCCAGCGTGTGCAAGCCTGCACGTTACGACCGGCGACAACACCACAAAGCTCGTTTCGCTCTCAACGCGGACAATCCAACCGTGTCTGATGCAAAGCATCTGTGAGCGATCAAGACCTTCTCGGGCCAGTTATCCGACCGTCTTTTGATGCCGTACGGACTGTGTGGATTCGAGTGCTTGCAGTTGCCAGGTCTTGGCTTGTATCGAGGAGCAACACGAGGCAATTCGTTCAGTTTGAACTCGGTCAATAACGAGCACTTCAGTCAACACTTCGCAGCAGAACCACCCTTGACCGCCAGGCCTCTGAGCAACGTCTCTGCCGACTGCATAAAGATGGTCTGGCAAACGTTGCATGTGACCGCTGCTGTCTCTCTGCGTGCCGTGTGGCGAACCACCTGAACATGGTCACCATCGCGTAGCTCTAATTTTGCCATGACCCTATTGAACTTGAGGCGTTTTCCGCACGCTGATTCATTTTCCTCCCTCATTGGTTGACGCCCTGAACTAACGCACCGGAACCAATGTGCAGCGATAACGCACCGGAACCAATGTGCAGCGATAACGCACCGGAACCAATGTGCAGCGATAACGCACCGGGATATTGACACTGGTTTTGTCAAATGTCGCAACAACTCCAACATCGCCATCAGGAGTAGAGAGAGTGACCTCAGCCCCAGCGATGACAATCAGTCGCCCATAAATCACACTCTGTGTTCGAGCGTGTAAGCCCGGAGGCCGTCAATCCGAACGTAAAACACGCCCTCGTTTACGATGAACCTGTGTCCACCACCAAGTGCAAAATTACAGACGATACACCGCTTTATCAACAACTAGGCACAATGAACCTTCTTCTACACCCTCTGCTGACGCACTCATTCTGGCTCTGGTGCCTGAACATTAGACGTGTGCCACGGAGCAGCCGAGTTCGACTGACTAATTGGCAAAACCAGACGCATTGCCCTAATTGACAAAAACGGAAGCTTAGGTAATATACGCAAGAAGCGTTACTTGCGCGGCATAGCAAACTTGGAGAATCCTTTTTGCTGGGGAATATAAGGTGCTACGGTTTCCGCCAACTGATGGGTTGGTGTGAGGCGATGCACTTCTGTTATTACACGAAAAAGAAATTAGGTTCCCAAAATGTTCTGCCGACTCGATTTAGTTGTCCTCCTTTTATTTACACAAGCAATTACATCGCAAGCGGAAGCGGGCCTCATCACGTTCGGCTCGGGTGGTAGTGCGTTTAGCATGGAATTCGTAAATATTGGTGACGCGGGGAATGCGGCCGACACCAGTGCCGGATCCACTCCTGATGGTTCTGTCTCCTATGAGTACCAGATAGGTAAGTACGAAGTCAGGCGAAGCATGATTGATAAGTACAACACGCTCTTTGGCACGAGCAATAGCCTCCAGATTTCGATGGACGACCCGTATGGCGTTCCGTCTGCCACTACTGGTGATACAGCTGCATCGGGGATTTCATGGCTGGAGGCGGCCCGTTTTGTGAATTGGTTGAATACCAGCGAGGGCTATTCCGCCGCCTACAAGTTCGCTGACGGTAGCGTGATCGGCGACTTGAACCTACTTTGGACAAGTAGCGACGACGGCTACGATCCAACGAATCCCTTCCGGAACACGAATGCCGTTTACGCGCTTCCGACTGCCGATGAATGGCACAAGGCAGCCTACTTTGACCCAGTGTCTGACGCATGGCGGGATTACGCTACTCTCAACGGGAACGTGCCCACAGCAACGGATGGTAGCTCGGCCGCGAACACAGCCGTGTATAGCCAAGCGGCAGGAGATGGTCCAACGAATGTCACCTTGGCCGGTGGCGTGAACGCATTTGGTGTTGTGGGAATGAACGGAAATGTTTGGGAGTGGGAAGAAACAAACCATTCACTTACCAACGATAGTGCCAGCGAGGATCGCGGGTTCGTAGGCGGCTATTGGAATAGCGGGATATCCGGTTGGGATCTGAGGCCGGAGGGGCGAACCAAGCGGTACCCGACACACGAAACCAATCCAGGCGAAGGTTTCCGCATCATGACTTTGCTGGCACCTGTGCCCGAGCCATCGTCACTTGCCATTTTTGCCGGTATTTCGGTCCTATCTGTCGCGAGCCGAAAACGGAAAAGAGTTCGCCGCTAGCACTTGCTGGTCTTCGTGTCAGCAAGTTGGTGAACTCCGTCTCCAAATAAGTTTCCGAGATAAGAGGCATTCTTCCGGCAGTTGTCCTTCATTCACAAGAATGTCGAGTCTCTGGCGGTTCGTGGCAGCCATAGGATACGAACTGCACAAATAGTGTTCAGACCGTTGGTCAATAAGGGTGCCGGTTTTATATTCCATAATTGGCAAGCCCTTGGGATGTTACCTGCGGCTTGCGGAATCACAGCGTCCAATAGGTTGTCGGGACCTGCTGACGCGATATCTTCTGCCGGATTTGAAACGAATCAGGCAATGTCGCTGCCGACGTAGCTCACGCGATAACCGCTTGCATTTCGCTCTACCGATTTGGGTTTTTCCACGCCGCTAGCGGATGCCCTCAATCAAAGTTTCGGTGATCGCTTGGCAGGCCAGGCAGGCACCTGGTACAGCACCGATGCGTCATCTTGCACTTCTTGATCTCAGTCTTTGTTTGCATGGTTTGTGCAGGCTTGCGGCTCCCGTAAAGCGGCTTGGCAAGCCGACGCAACTGCCAGCGTGCACACTCCGCAGAGTGATAGCCGACCGCACAGGGGTCTGGGAACTGGGAACGGGGAACTGCATGCGAAGTCCAAGTCCCCTCGCCACCCGCACTGTTTATTGAATGAAGCGACGACTTCGGAATCTGAATGATTGGACAGCCTTAGAGCATCGGTCAAGAGCAGAAGCCTCAAAGCCTGGTTGAACGCCAAAAACGCTAAGCAACAAAATATGAATACAAGACCTCAGTAATGTCATGACACAGGCAGAACCATTTCATGACACACAGAGAACGCTTGAACACCAAAACCAAACTCAGCCGACAAAAACCTTCTTAACTCACATGCTTCTTGGCGGCATGCCATAATATCGTGACGGGCCCGAAGGTGGTTGTGTCGCACCTGGCCTGAACTGCAGTATCAATGTTTTTGCTTGATACCACCGCCAGTGACGAACTCAACCAAAATCAGCAACAAAATGTGCACCGAGATACCCATGATCAATTCAGTTCGCACCCCTATGCTTGTCTTGGGATTTTTCCTGTTCACCAACACAGTGGTGCTCGCCGACGAAACAGTACTCCCGGACGGCTATCGGGCAACCGATACCCAACAGACTGCATCCTTCACAAAGCTTTGTGAGGCAACAGCCGACACCGGATTGTTCTCGGGTGCTGTCTTGGTGGGCGAGAAGGGAAAACTCGTTTACAAACAAGCATTCGGTTCAGCCAACCGCGAGTGGAATAACGCCAACACGACGGACACAAAATTCCGACTCGCCTCGGTAAGCAAACCGTTTTGCGCAATCCTCGTTCTACAACTGGTCCAAGAGGGAAAGTTAAGGCTCGAAGACAACATCTGCGACTGGATCCCAAACTACCGCAACGATACCGGTAAAAAAATTACGATCCACCACCTACTGTCTCACCAATCGGGGATCAAAGATTTCACCGCCGGCTACAACTACCGTGGTTCGGTGTCTCGATTACCATTCGCCAAAGACGAATTCATCGAAAAGTATTGCAGCAATGACCTGATGAATGAACCTGGCACCATCTATGCCTACTGCAATGCCGGGTACGTCATTCTCGGACGGGTCGTTGAAAAGGTTACACGTAAATCATTCGAACAGAATGTTCAGGAACGAATTTTCGTTCCACTCAAAATGAACGACAGTGGGTACGACCGAAATCGTTACGTTCTCTCAAAGCGAGCGAGTGGATACACCCTAGGCCCATTTGGTGACGACAACGCGTCGTATCTCGACATGGACTCCTCTCCGGGTGCCGCTGGTTCACTCTATTCCACTGTTGAAGATTTATTTCGGTTTTACATCGGACTCCGCGATGACCAACTGCTTAGCGAAGAATACCGAAAGCTCATGTTCACTCCCAACCAAAATGTACCCGAGGTGAAGGCCGCTGGAGGACGTCCGAAAAGCACGTACGGCTACGGATGCAATATCAACAGACGCACACATCCGGTCACAAAGCACCGAGTGAGGATCATTAGTCATGGCGGGGCGATCAATGGCTTTCGTGCGATGTTGAGTTATCTACCTGAAGATGACGTCTTCGTTGTGGTCCTATGCAATCTGGCTGACGCCAATGGCTCAGGAACTGTTTGGAATTCAATTCAAAGGCTGAGCCGCGAACTTATCAACATCGCAACATTACAGCCCTACCGATTACCACCGAAGGCCCCCGTCCCGCAAGAACGGCGAATATACGATCTGATAAAGACACAGGGGCTGGATGCAGCCATGAATTGGTACCGCGCAAATGGAAAAAAAGCAGCGTGGGGTGGCACTCACCATGCCGTGGCAAATCAACTGTTGAAGGAGGGGTTTTCCACCGAAGGTCTCGCTTTGATGGAAATTGATCTCAAGGAAACACCGACGAAAATTTGGCTACTACGTAAGACCGCGCAGGCGTTTTTGGAAAACGGAAACGCGAAGAAAGCATTGGAATTCGCCAGCAAAGGTATCGAACAAAAGCCACAAGACCCTGGTCTACTCGAGATTCAGTCAGAGGCAGAACGCGAACTGAGCAAAGGCCAACCACGTTGAATGCCGGCGGCAAGCGACCGAGCCATGACAAGCATCAAACGGGGAAACCCACTCGCAGTGTTGTAGTCGCACCGCCTCGATTCAAGTAATACCGCCGCAATTCAACTAGCGTCGCAGTTCAATACAAGCCGTTAAATGGTGATGTGCTAGAACACGACCTAGGCGGGGTTGGATGTAATCGAGCAACTGGCCCA
>CAXGRW010000145.1:0-9817 GCA_964012125.1 uncultured Rhodopirellula sp. | reverse complement strand
TCAAATGACATTGCAAATAAGTCGCTCGCTCCACGTTCCTATCGGACGATCCAAGCAATCTCCCCTGCAGTTTTTGCAAGTGAGCAGGCTGAGTATGGATGAATAATTTGTTGATCGTGCCAACAGGCACATCCTCAATGAGCCCTAGATTGACTCCCATCCGTACCTTTGACAGGTAATGCATGGTTTCCTCACTACTGATTTTCTTGGCAGTACTCAAAATACCGAGAGCCCGGCTCACATCGTCGTGAAGATCCTGCTGCCCCTGTTTGACCAGAAAATCCCTTGCCTTGCGTTCGTACTCGATGATTCTCGGTACGACATCATCTCCGACAAGTGCAACGAGATCTTGTTCTCGATGCCCGAGCGTGATTTGGTTGCTTACCTGATAGAAATCGCCAGTGTATTGCGACCCTTCCCCGTACAACCCCCGTACCGTGACGTTGATGCGTTGCATGCTGCGGAATACTTTGTCAATTTGCCGCGTGATCACCAGAGCTGGGAGATGCAGCATCACACTGACTCTCAATCCGGTTCCCACATTGGTAGGACAGGCAGTCAAGTATCCGAATTGCGGATGAAACGCGTAAAGGATTGCTCCCTCCAGCTTGTCATCCAACTCATCAATGCTTTGCCAAGCTGACTTGAGGTCCAAGCCACTATGCATCACCTGAATTCGGAGATGATCTTCTTCATTGATCATCACGCTGTATTGCTCGCGGGGGTCAATGGCAACGGCCCGGGATCCCTCTGCATCAGCAATTTCCCGGCTAATCAACTGTCGTTCAACCAGGAACTGTCGATCGATTTCAGATAGCTGCTCGAGGTCGATATAACGGACGTCTTGCCAGTCATCGATGGAGTCCATCTTTGCGCGGATCGTCCGCTCAATACTGATGCGATCTTCGTCACTGCAGCGGCGAATGAACGGGAAGTCAGCAAGATTTCGAGCCAGCCTGATCCTGCTGCTGATCACGATATCTGACTCGGGACCTGTGCCCCGTAACCACTCGCCCGACTTGTGCGCCAGGTCATCAAAATCCGAATCTCGAATCACTCTTCTTCCCCACTGGCATTTTGTTCGGTACTGCCGGCCTCTTCGATCCGGTGCAGTTCGTCGCGTATTTCCGAAGCTCGTTCGTAATCTTCCCGCTCAACCGCCTCTTCCATCTCTCGGCGAAGCTGAATTAACTCGGCGTGCGAATCGGCCGCAGCGGCACGGCGAGGGCGTTTTCCACAGTGTTCGACTGAGTCATGGATATTGGTCAACAACGGAATCAGATCTTCCGAAAAGTGGGTGTAGTCGAATGGGCAGCCCAACCTTCCCGTATTCCGAAATTCGAAAAAGCTGATGCCACACACCGGACACTCTTTCTGATCCAGTTCAGCAAGTTCTTGCTTGGTTTGTCCCAAATTGAGCTGCTTTGCCAATGCTCCGGCAATCGAAGCGGCAGGTGTTGCAGCTTCTTTTTGCAGAAATCCCCGTGCATGCTCTTCACACAAATGCATGACCTGCGGCCCATCAGGCTCGGTCAGCTCGGTGATATGGAATGTCGCGGGCTTTTCGCAGTATTGGCACTTCATCTGTGTTTCCTGATTGCCGCCATCGCCGTAAACCTAGTGGTTTCAAGGAGTAAGCGTCCTTTTTGAGGGATTCTATCGCTGCCAAGGGTGGTGTCAACGCAACCAGCGTTAACTCACAATCCAGTAGAACCGGCTTGGACTCGCTAAGTAGCATACAGTCATGAGTAGACGCCAGTCCTCCCCTACACGCAAAGCCGCTCAATGCGGAAGATAAACTTTAGGCGGAGCCAGCCTATTCCCGAAGCTCGAATCCGCAGTTTCCTTGCACCCTGCTCGCACGAATCATTGGTCCTAGATGCATATCCCTGACGCAGAACAATTTGCCCAACTTGCGACGGAAAATGACTTCGTACCGGTCTACCGACGCCTTTTAAGCGACACGCTCACTCCAGTGACCGCATTCCAGCTTCTGGATGATGGTGGTCCAGCCTGCCTGTTTGAAAGTGTCATCGGTGGTGAAAAAGTTGGGCGTTACAGCTTTTTAGCGGCAGGTCCCATTCGCAGATTTTCTGCCAAGCGGAATCAGATCGAAGTCACTGAACTTGCCGACGGCACTTGCTCACAAACGACAGCAGAAGATCCGCTTGATGCATTTCGCACGCACTTTCACTTTCGAGTCGCAGAACTAAAGGGGCTACCGCCCTTTGTCGGTGGTGCCATTGGATATGCGGGTTACGACGTGGTCCGCTACGTTGAAAACCTGCCCAATCCACCTGCCGATGACCGCAACTTGCCCGACCTCGACTTCGCCTTCTACCACACGCTCTGCGTCTTTGATCATGTCGAAAAAACAATCACGGTTGTCTCCTTAGCGGATTGCAGAGAGATTGATTCAGCTTCTGAAGCTGCGACGGCTTATCACCATGCAATGCAAATGGTTGACCAGACCATAACGAGCTTGTCACGCGCGGCACCCGAACAAAGATCTGCTTGGAATCCTGACCAGTGGCGAAAAACCAGTGAACAGAACCCGCTGGAAATAACCTCCAATTTTTCAAAAGAGTCTTTTGAAAACGCTGTTCGAAAATGTGTTGAATACATACGAGCAGGCGATATCTTTCAAGTTGTTCCGAGCCAGCGACTTTCTGTACGCACAGACGTCGATCCGTTTGAAATCTATCGTTCGCTGCGGGTCGTTAATCCCAGTCCTTTCATGTTCTACATGCGCACCCCCGATTGTGAGCTCGTCGGCTGTTCACCTGAAATCATGTGCCGAGTGAATGAAAAAACTGTCACTGTTCGGCCACTCGCCGGCACACGCAAACGAGGTGAAACCACGCAAGAAGACAAGGCATTAGAAGAAGAACTATTGGCTGATCCCAAAGAGCGTGCGGAACACGTAATGCTGGTCGACTTGGGACGGAACGATGTTGGACGAGTTGCTCAGTTTGGGACCATTGATCTGACCGAAGTCATGGTGGTCGAACGTTACAGCCATGTGATGCATATCAGCAGTGAAGTGCAAGGGAAATTACGGGAAGATGTCGACTCCTTTGATGCCCTCAAAGCCTGCCTACCAGCAGGCACTGTATCGGGTGCTCCTAAAGTCCGAGCGATGGAAGTGATCGACGATATTGAACCGCACCGCCGTGGCCCTTACGGAGGTGCAGTGGGCTACATCGACTATCGAGGCAACATGGATACCTGCATCGCATTGCGAACCATGGTCGTGAAGGATGGCGTGGTCCACGTGCAAGCTGGGTGTGGCGTTGTTGCCGATTCGGATCCCACTGCTGAATATGAAGAAACATTAAACAAAGCTAAGGCATTGATTTCAGCGATCGAAATGACGATCCGGCGTGTGGATGCATCATCAAACGAAAAATGATGCATGACAGGGCTGATACTTCCACTGCTGACTTGCAGACAAAAACCGTTGCCTTGCTATCAGCACGGTTGACCGCCCCACGTAGTCTTAGAAACGTCGACTGAAACCGCCGTTGAGCTGGATCGTCTGAGCTGTCAGAAAGGTATTGGCGGGATCTGCAGCGTAAATCACCGCCTTGGCAATGTCATCGACGCTGCCCCATCGGCCCATCAACGACTGCCCCGTAGCGCGTTCATTCCAATAATCACTGGTGGACTCGCCCCACGAAGTTCGAATCCAGCCCGGTGCAATGGTGTTGATTCTCAACCCGGGAGCGGACGTCTGAGCCAAGCTGTTGGCGAAGGCCATCACGGCTGCCTTGATTGGACCAAACATTTGCCCGGCATCCCCCTCCATCCCCTCAGGTGCCTGATCCCAACCGATAAAAACCATCGATGCGGGAAGAGAGTTGGACGCCCGCTCAAACTGATCCATCAAGCGATCGGCTATCGCCCGAGACAAAAGAATGGTTCCCGTGACATCGACCTCAAGCAAGTGCCGCAGCTTTCCTTCAAAATCCATCTCAGCCGCACTACCAGTCAACACGTCGGCACCAGCGTTGTTGACCCAAGTCTGAACCTCACCGAGTGATTCAAACGCGCCGGTCACAAGCATCTGTCGCCCTTCGACTGAAGCGAGATCAGCCGCTAAAAGAACTGGCTCGCAACCAACGGCCCGCAGGCTATCAGCGGTCTCAACAGCACCTGATTCATTGGAACGATAATGCACCACAAGTTTTTCGACGCCAGCTTTCGCCAGCGCAATCGCAATCGCCCTCCCAATTCCACTGGACGAACCAGTAACCACCGCATTAGTGGCGTGAAATGATTTTGACACAAACATCTCATCTAACGAGAAAGTGATCGACCCGAATTCAGTTCTACATCATCAGGATTACATTGCAGTTGCGAGATGTGCCGCAAGCCATATCCGATTGTGATCGTATCAGACTGCTGCTCACCGCACTGATCAAGACTTCTCATACTCTTTCAAGAAGCCAACGAACTCACGTCGATGCTGCTGCTCGTCAGCGAGCAACGTGATACACATATCTTGCGTCACAAAGTCAAAACCATCACACAAACGAATGATTTTTTCGTACTGCGTGATGGCCGCCTCTTCAGCATCGATCACACCTTTGATTACAGCGACCACATCGGTCGTGTCGGCAGGTGGCTGCAGGGATGTCTGAACAGGTACAAACTTCGAACTGCCCGGGATGACTCCATCAATCGTCTTGATTCGATTCGCCAGTTGAGTCGCATGCGTGAGCTCTTCCGTGACATCAGCGTTCAATGATTTTTTGATCTCTTCTGCTCGCACGCCATCCAAGTTGACGCTGTTTGCGAGGTAATTAACGACTGTCTCCAATTCCATGAAATAGGATTTAATAAGCTCGTCGATGATGGCTTTATTTTTCGTTTGATCGTCCACGTTGCTACCTTTGAAAAATGGGTGAAAGATGGCCAAGCTGCCGTAACAGGATAGGGAGGATGAACAGGTACACGGAAGCGGCATCGCGAACTGAGAGTCAAACTTTGTGGCTGCAAAGAACCTCGACAAGTCAGGTCGAACGGGGCAACACCCCCCGAACAGCTGTCGAGACGCTGGCAAATTGCCCATTTTCACGCCTCACTACTCTCCTAACGGGTAATTACACGCCCCTGAACGCTCGCTCTTGCTGATTTCTATGCAAAAAGGCTACTCTGTAGACTTGAAAAATTACCTTTGAACGCCCGTTTGGACTTATTTTTCCTAACTCATCGACCTGTCGGTTGTGGGGTTAGCAGCGTTTGCAGCCGAGATGTCCCTTCGACGCTTCGGACCGCAGACTCGGGTCGACTGATGATCGATCTTTCGTTGCGTGTTCCGCGCGAGCCGTCTTTGGCCGATGAGCGGAAAGTCGGCGAGTCAGTCCAAGCACGGGTGATCCGAACTTATTCATAATTATCAACCGCTTCTATCGGCGGCCACGCATCACGCGAGGAAAAACTAGAGTATGTCAGAATCGAAAACTGTTGCCAAAGCAGAAGTAGAGCAACATTTGGGCGAGCTCACAAAACCAGTAACCGACGTCGACATCGATGTCACCGAGACGAGTGAGTGGCTTGCATCTTTGGACTATGTTCTGAAGAGCAAGGGGCCAGACCGAGTACGTTTCCTAATCGAACAGATGCGAGATCGCGCCGCTGAAGAAGGAATTCAATCGGCCGAAGATACCAAGACGCCCTACGTCAACACGATCCCAGTGAAGGATCAGGCGGCATTTCCGGGCAATCGCGAAATCGAGCGACGTATCAAATCCATTGTCCGCTGGAATGCGATGGCGATGGTTGTCCGCGCGACCAACCGTGGCGGTGGCGTCGGTGGCCACATCAGCACATTTGCTTCAAGCGCAACGCTGTATGAAATTGGTTACAACCACTTCTTCAAAGGTCGTGGTGAAGATGGCTACTCAGGTGACACCATCTACTTCCAAGGTCACGCATCACCCGGAATGTACAGTCGAGCTTTTCTGGAAGGTCGTCTGACCGAGGAGAACCTCGAGAACTTCCGTCGCGAATTATCACCCGGTGGTGGGCTATCAAGTTATCCACACCCTTGGTTGATGCCAAACTTTTGGGAGTACCCAACGGTATCGATGGGTCTGGGACCGATCATGGCGATTTACCAGGCTCGCTTCAATGAATACCTTTTGGACCGTGGGCTGAAAGACACATCGGGACAAAAGGTGTGGGCTTTCCTTGGCGATGGCGAATGCGACGAGCCCGAAACACTAGGAGCGATCGGACTGGCAGCCAGGGAAAAACTGGACAACCTGATTTTCGTGATCAATTGCAATCTGCAGCGACTCGATGGCCCGGTACGTGGCAACGCAAAGATCATTCAAGAGCTTGAATCGATCTTCCGCGGAGCTGGCTGGAACGTAATCAAGGTGATCTGGGGAGATGACTGGGATCACCTGCTGGCCAAGGACACGACCGGTCTGCTGGCCAAGCGGATGAACGAGGTCGTGGACGGACAATATCAAAAGTACACCGGCATGCCCGGCAGTTACATCCGCGAACACTTCTTTGGCAAGTACCCGGAACTGCTCAAGCTTGTTGAAAACTATAGCGACGAGAAGCTGGAAAAGATGCGTCGCGGCGGACATGACCCAGAGAAGGTCTATGCTGCCTACAAAACAGCGACAGAGCTGAACAACGGAAAACCAACCGTCATCCTTGCGAAAACAGTCAAGGGTTACGGCTTAGGTGAAGCGGGCGAAGGTCGCAACGTTGCACACAACCAGAAAAAGATGAACGAGGAGGAACTACTTGAGTTCCGTACACGCTTTGGCATCCCAATCAGCGATGAAGAAGTAGGGAAGGCTCCCTTCTACAAGCCGCCAGAGAACAGCCAGGAAGTCAAGTACATGAAGGAACGGCGGGAGCTATTGGGCGGTCCCGTCCCCAGTCGTCCGACTGAACATCCGACGATGGAAGTTCCCACTCTGGATGATTATCGCAAAGTCATCAAGAAACTTGAAAACAAAAACTTGAGCACGACCTTTGCGGTCGTCCAGACACTGATCGCTCTTTGCCGTGACAAGAAGATTGGCAAATACATGGTACCGATCGTTCCGGATGAATCCCGGACGTTTGGTATGGAAGGCATGTTCCGACAGTTTGGCATCTATGCTCACTCGGGGCAGTTGTACGAACCAGTCGATTCCGAATTGGTGACGTATTACAAGGAGGCCCAGGACGGGCAGATTCTTGAAGAGGGCATCACGGAAGCTGGCTCGATGAGCAGTTTCAATGCGGCCGGAACAGCCTACAGCAAGCACGGCATCAACATGATCCCGTTCTTCATCTACTACAGCATGTTTGGTTTCCAACGCATCGGAGACCTCATCTGGGCAGCCGCTGATATGCGAGCCAAGGGATTCCTGATTGGTGGAACTGCCGGCCGAACATCACTCAATGGTGAAGGTCTTCAGCATCAAGATGGACACAGCCTGCTCAACGCCATCGCCTTTCCAACAGTTCGCTCCTACGATCCTGCATTCGCTTATGAAGTCGTGGTGATCATCATGGAAGGCCTGAAGAAGATGTATCAGGAAGGTGAAGAATGCATCTACTACTTGATGGCGGAAAACGATCCTTATGACCATCCTGAAATGCCCGAGGGATGCGAAGACGGCATCATCAAGGGAATGTATCGTTACAAGTCGCGTGACGTGGACAACGCCCGCTCGAGAGTACAACTCTTCGGCAGCGGTGCGATCCTCAACAGTGCCCTCGCTGCTCAGGAAATCCTGGCCGACAAATACCAGATCGCGAGTGACGTTTGGAGTGTGACCAGCTACACGCAACTGCGGCGTGATGCCGCGACATGCGAACGCTGGAACCTGTTGCACCCCACCGAAACACCGCGAAAAAGTTATCTTGAAGAAGTACTTGATGGTGTCGAGGGGCCGTTTATCGCGGCAAGTGATTACGTCCGAGCTTTGGGCGAACAACTGGCACCTTACATTCCCGGTGACTACTACGTGCTGGGAACAGACGGCATGGGGCGAAGTGAAACGCGAGAGGCACTGCGACGGCACTTTGAAGTCGACGCCGAGTCAATCACGATTGCGACCCTCAGTCGCCTTGCGAAAGCTGGCGTCTTGAATCCAAAAGATGTTCAGGATGCGATCAGCGAACTGGGTTACGATGCCGAGAAAACTGATCCCTACTTTGCTTGATGATTGGTGTGTAGGCCACTACACGCCGCTCAGAATTTCCGACCAACACTCCCACTGCGAAATCCCAGAAGCTTAATGTCTACTGAAGTAAACCTGCCCGAACTTGGCGACGGTATTGAGTCGGGTGATGTCCTTGAAATTTTTGTTGCCGTTGGTGATGTCATCAGCGAAGGCCAAGACATCGTCGAGATGGAAACTGATAAAGCGACCGTTCCCGTACCAGCAAGTGTTGGCGGAAAAGTCACGAAGATCCTCGTCAATGAAGGTGACACCGTCGCTATCGGTGGTGCCATTCTGGAAGTGGAAGCGGCTGAAGCATCTGCCGCACCGACTCCTGAGCCCACGTCTCCGGAAACCACGTCTCCGGAAACCACGTCTCCGGAAACCACGTCTCCGGAAACCGTGGCTACTGAGCCAGCGACTCCTGAGCCCCCCGTTGTACCCACACCGGCTCCTGCGGCGCAACCCGCAACCGCGAGCCCTGCACCGGTAAGCCAGCCACCTGCCGCAACTCCACCACCCGCAACGCAGCCAGTTGCCTCACAGCCTGTTGCCGCTGCAAGCTCAACAACTGTCATTCCAGCAGGTCCGGCAATTCGTCGATTCGCGCGAGAAGTCGGAGTTGACCTCAGCCAAGTGCCAGGCAGTGGGGCTGACGGACGCATCACCCGGGAAGACGTGTTATCGGTCGTTCGCTCTGCGAGTCAGTCCGCACGTGCGACCTCAGCGACGGCGAGTGCCACACCGGCTTCGCAAAGTGCAACCAAGCCAGCACCAAAAACCGAAACTGCAGCAGCTCCCTTACCGGGCACGGCCGACGTCGATGACTTTGGGCCCATTCGCGTAGAACGAATGAGCAAGATGCGCAAAACGATTTCAAAGCAGATGCATGCGAGTTGGTCGACCGTCCCGCGTGTAACCAACTTCGATGATGCAGACATCACAGACCTGGAACACCTACGGCAATCCAGCAAAGAAGATTATGCAGCTCAGGGACTCAAACTCACCACAATGCCGTTCCTTATCAAGGCTGTTGCCACGGCGTTACGCCATAATCCAGCGATCAACGCGATCATCGATGAGGAAAATGAGCAGCTCATCTACAAGGACTATGTCAATGTCGGTGTCGCTGTTGATACCGACCGTGGGCTGGTCGTTCCCGTCATGAACAATGCTGATGCGAAGGGAATCCCGGAAGTCACTCGTGGCCTGGCTGAAATGGCTGGGAAAGTCAGGGGTGGCAATTTTGGGGTAAACGACCTCAAAGGCGGCACCTTCACAATCAGCAATCTGGGAACCATTGGTGGTCAATATTCAACGCCCATCGTGAATGTCCCTGAAGTCGCGATTCTGCTTGTAGGACGAAGTCGCAAGCTACCCGTGGTCATGCCTGATGATTCCATTCAGGCCCGCCTGATGATGCCGCTAAGCCTGTCTTATGACCATCGGCTTGTAGACGGGGCTACCGCAGCTCGATTCCTCAACGATGTAATCGGGTACCTGGAAGCGCCAAGTCGCTTGCTGCTGGCACTTTAATCTTCGCCTACACATCCAAATTGACCGCATGCTTGGAACGCTTGTTCCAAGCATGCTCTCGTGTTGGCACGTGGCTTGATCCCGCGAAGCCGTCTTTA
>CAXGRW010000144.1:0-9821 GCA_964012125.1 uncultured Rhodopirellula sp. | reverse complement strand
GCGTGGTTTCCACCTGCCATGTAAATGCCTTGGCTGTCTTCTGTCCTGATGACCGCATGGTTCCCGTGTTCACCACCACCTCGCTGGCTTGGAACCTGTTCCGCCTGATCTAAAACACCGTCTCCATTTGAATCTGTTACCCGGTAAAGGTGCCCGCCGTTCTGGTGAAACCACAAGGCGTCGCGCGCCCATAGCAGGCCTTGAGCCCCGCTGAGAGGGCTATTGGTTCCCGGACGATTCACTGACAAGGGAGAAACCGTAGCACTTGGGCCATCATCAGATTCGTTTACCTCGATCCAGAAGGCACCTTTGCCACCTTGGTCACTGGCAATCAGTTTCCCATCCGGGCCAGTGGTCAACGAAACCCATGAGCCCTCTTTGTCTTTTGGAACTTCGTAGACGAGTTCTACAGCGAAATCATCCACTGTTTGGGGAGCGGTGTTGACCACCGATTTCGAGCCACCCTGTTTGCCAGGAACACCCCACGGTGAGTCACCCATCGTTCCGACTTTGGTCAGTTTGCCCGTCCACTTTGAGGCATCGTAGTCTTTGTCGGTCCATGTACCTTTCGGCTGTGTTGAAGTCATTTTCCACTGCTTGTCAGACAAAATGATGATGTCCTTTGCACCCTGTTGTTTGACGACAAGCTTCAGCGTGAATCCAGCAGGGCCGCCTTGGTTGGCTGCTTGGACCGCAATCGTGTTGACACCCGTGACCATTTGCTTGGCAATCTCTTTTTGGATAGGTGAAGACCACTCACTGCTTTCGCCCACAAGCTTGCCATTCACCCACACCTTCACGGTGTTATCACAAACGGTAAATAGGGAAGCGGAAGTTACCTTGGCTGACACATTGAACTGTTTTTGTAGGTAGATCGGCTGTGTACTGGAAGTACCGTTTGCGTCCCAAACCCAGTCAGCACGAGGTTTCTCCATTGGAAAATCTGCAGCAGTTGATTTGCGGCTAAGCGTTGCGACGGAGAGGAACAATAGTGCAACACAGAGGTGTCGATAAATCATGGGGTGGGTCTCTTCTAATGACAAAACATGGGAATTGACATGATAACCGATCAGTCTCGATTTTGTCGGGATGCTCACAAATCGTTGTGTGGTCGAATGACCGCCAGAATCGTGTTTCAGCCTTCCTGCAGAACAAATGTTTTCTAGGGCATCGATTCCCCTGTGGTTGCCTCGCGCAACTCGGTGGTCTTGGACGCTTCGCAAGTCGAGTGAATGTCGTCTAGCGACATGGTGCTGGTAGAGTAAAAGACGCTCGGTACCAACGGTGTACCGATACGCTTCCGGGATGAAAGCCGATGATGCCGCTCAGGTAGGCGTTGCTTTGTCCGAACTCAGTTGGCGATTGCATGCAAAGCGGGCTGGCGTACAGGTAAAGGACGCCTCTTGAGTGTGCCTTTTGGTCGGTACGTGGATCGTCGCCTGTGGCGGCAACGTTAAGGCGGTATTGCTTAGCAGTGACGCTGTCACGTTGAAAGCAATGAGCGGCGATGCGTGCGGGGAGGGAGGGTGCTTTTTTCGGTTTACGTTGAGTTTGCCGAAATTTCTGGATTTTTCGATTTTTGAGCGATGTCCGGCCATCGGCCTGCCGATATCCCTTATGAGCCGGAAGCTGAAATACTTTTGTTTCGTCTTTCGGGTCATTAAACAGGGGGGGAAACCTGTTTCGGTGATGTTTCACAACACGCCATCCTAGCTTTCCATTGGTGAAGCCAGTGTCAATCCTCCGTCTGTCCATAAATACAACTCTCATTGTTGCCGCTTTGCTGGTCAACAATCTTCACGCTCAGGAATCTTCTCGCAGCCGCAGTGTTCGCAGAAGCGAGCAAACTGCCCGAGCGAACTGGCAACCCACACGCTCACGAGTTCGAAACACTCGCGTTGCTGTGCCTGCGGTTGGCCCGCGTGAAAAGGTCCAGAGCATTCAGCAAGTTCAAGCTGAGGGAATCCCGAGTCCTCCGCCTGAATCAGCAATTTCGATAATCTCGCCTTCTGATTCTGGATCGCTTGACGGTCAAATCACTCTTGCCCCGGTCTACGAGGGTGAGATCATCGGAGAACATTTCTCAGGTGACTGTGGTTGTGACGACCCGGGTTGTGTCGGCTGCGACACCATTGGTTGTGATGGTGGGTGTGGCGCGAGCTGTTGCGGTGAACACTGTGGCGGAAACGCGTGGCGACCATGCTTGACCCTCTGCATGCCACAGGACGGCTGGGCATCATTTGAATTTCTTGGTTGGTGGCAGGACGGCATGCAGTTGCCGCCACTCGTGACGACCAATCTGTCGGGCACGCCAACTTCAGGCATTCTCGGTGACCCAGGGACTCGGATCCTTGCTGGCGGAGATGATTATCATGATGATGCACTTGATGGAGGGCGACTGCGATTTGGGCTGTGGCTTGATAGTTGTCACACTTGGGGCATAGGTGCCGAGTACTTCAGCCTGTCTAGTTCCACCGATCTATTCTCAGCAACTAGTACGGGCTCCCCCGTCCTGACACGTCCCTTTTACGATGTGAGCATTGGCAGTGAAAATGCACAGTTGGTGGCGTTTCCAGACGTGGTTTCTGGAACGGTAACGGTTCATACGGACTCGGATCTGGTTGGCGGCGGTTTTCGAGTCCGAAAACTTCGTCAGGCTGAAGAGGGCTGCAGCAAGTGGTTTCTCTGTGGTTGCCCAGAGCACTTTTGCAGCCGAACAGAACTCACCCTCGGGTATCGATTTTTGCAGCTTGGCGAAGGTGTCCGAATCTCTGAGGACCTCGCAGTATCGCAGAGCACTCCAACCCTTCCTCTGGGTACTTTTTCCATGTTCGACAGTTTCAAAACCAAGAATCAGTTCAACGGCATTGATATTGGTTACATCACACGCCGAACGCGAGGGTTTTGGAGTTTGGAAACCGGTATTCGACTTGCTGTGGGCAACACGAAGCAGACCGTCAATATTGATGGTCAGACCATCATCAACGAAACGGGTCAGCCAAATTCGGTCGAAGCAGGAGGTTTGCTCGCTCTGCCTTCTAACATTGGCAGCTACTCTCAGAACCAGTTTGCTGTCGTTCCTGAGCTAGACCTGAAAATTGGCTATCAAATGACAAAGCAGTGCAAGTTGACGCTTGGTTACACGTCCATCTACTGGTCCAACGTTGTCCGCCCCGGCGATCAAATCGACTTGAATGTCCATCCCGGTCAAATACCGCCTGCGGTGGCTCCCAACCTCGGCCGTCCCGCGTTTGCCTTTGACACAACCGATTACTGGGTCCAGGGGTTGAGCTTCGGTGGTGAATACCGCTGGTAGGAAATGTTCCTAAGACACGGCTTGTAGCATAAGCCGAGGTCAAGCTGACTGGGCAAGCTGTCCGATAAACAACGAGTGCGCAGGAATTTGTCCCCCAACTGGCGGGTCGTGCAGGCTGATTGCTGCATCCTCCACTCTGTCTTCGCGGCCATTCAGGCATGGTCGCCTCGCAATTCACTCCGGCTGTTACGGATCATGAGCATGGTTTGGCGAAAGATTTTCCGCGGTTTAAATCCATCTTCTGCGAAAAACTCAAAAACTCGGCAGCGTCGCCGCTTGCGTCTTGAGTGCATGGAACGACGTGAATTGCTTGCAAGCGATCTGGGCTCCGTTGCTGGTATTGCTTTTGTTGATGAAAACAATGATGGAAGCTCAGTGGGTGATCCACCCGTACTCGTCGATGGTGTTGGAAACCTTGTCGCCCCTGGAACCGCAGGAGCAGTGGGAGTCGTAGTTCAGCTTTTTCGTGACGCGAACGCGAACCTCGTCTTTGACGGCCTTGATACGCTGGTGGGTACCGACACAACAGACGCGAATGGAAACTATCGGTTCAATGGTTTGACTGAAGACAGGTACTTTCTTACGCAGCAAAGTGTCCCGGAATTGAACACGCCGACATCGCTTACCGTTGACGTCACTGCGGACGATGCTGACGGTACCCAAGCCGTTTTGATCGACGATTATTCCCTGACTTCGCAGTCTGTCACCGCAGATAATGCGACTCCGACGAACACTAGTTTTTCTACCGCGAGTGAAGTGGTTGGCGGCGAACGCGATATTGAAGTGACCAATACGGCGGGAGTGGGGCAGATCACTGTACTCGTGGATTCCGGTCCAGCAACGCTATCCATTGGGTCGCTGGGGAACGGGGAAGGCACTGCTCTGTTGCAATACGATGGTAATGACGGAAGCATTGCTCTGGACGCAACTGGGTTATCAAGCGTTTCTCTAACCGGTGATGCGACCGGTACCACAGCTGACCCTGAAGCGGGTTTGATTGTGTTGACCCGTTCGGATGCTGCGGGGGAAACATTGACTGTCACGATCTACACCGACGCCGCGAACTTTTCCACGACGACGATCGCTGTACCGCTAAATCTTTCTAACACGGTCGAGACGTTCGTTCCATTTTCATCTTTCGTTGTTGGAAGTGGTGCCGGAGCTGACTTTACCGATGTCGGAGCAATTGAAGCCTCAGTAACACTCGCTGTTGATAGTGATGTAATTGCTTCGATCATTGAATCCCGGCGGTCCGGCATCGTGGCGGCAAGCATGCCGAACCTGCTTCCTGTGGACCTCGGTGGTCAAGTTTTCGACGACAACGCGGTGGGTGGACAAAACAACGGAATCAAAGACCCGTCGGAGGGCGGTTTGCTGGGTGTTACGGTCAACCTCTACCAGATGGCGGCGGCGGGTGATGTTGTCGATCCAGCCACGGATACTCCGTTGGCCACTACGACCACGACCACAGGTGGAACCTACAACTTCGCTGATCTTGATCCCGGGTTTTATGCTACTGTCGTTCCAGCATCGCAGTTCCTAGCGGCCGCTGTCCTTGATGGGTATTCCAATAGCACCGGAAATGATCCTCCTTCCGATCCAGACGACAATGTTGATGGCGTCGATGATGGCACGACGCTGCCAAGCGGTGATGTAATCACCCAAACCATCACGCTTGAATCAAATAGTGAACCGACCGATGACGACGATACCGACGCCAATACAAATACAACGCTCGACTTCGGGTTTTTTCCGCAGACTGACCTCGAAGTCACCAAAGAAATTAATACAGGGCTTTCTAATCTGATTGCAGGCGGCACTGTGTTTTTTGATATGACTGTTGAGAACCTCGGGGTTATCGATGCGACCGAGGTTGTCTTGGACGATACGATTCCTGCGGGACTAACATACGTGGGGTCCAGTAACGCATCCGGTGCCTTCACGGTGAACTTTAACGCAGGAACTGTGAGTGTCGATATGGGCACTGTTCCTGCTGGTACCACTGCCACCATCCGACTGGAAGCATCTCTCGATACGAATCAAACCAGTGATATCACGAACACTGCTAGTGTGGTGGGGTATGAAATTGAAACAGACACTGCGAATAATTCCGATAGTGTATTGTTGGAGTTGGTGGATAGTGATCTGGCCATCGTGAAAGCAGGTGATATTGATCCGGTCGATGCGGGCGACCCTTTAACTTACACGTTGACCGTGACCAATAACGGGCCCGATTCGGCAGCAGGTGTAAGTGTCGTCGACACATTGCCCGCAGATGTCACCTTCGTTTCGGGAGACGTTGATGGAAATTCGGGGCAAGTTAGTTTTGATATCGGGACTGGGGTCTTAACCGGAAACATTGGTGGAATGACTAATGGTCAGGTGTCGGTGGTGACAGTCAATGTGACCGTTGGTGCCAATCCCGCAGCGACGCTGAGCAATACAGCCACGGTTTCGGCGACACCGAATACAGATTCGAACCCGGCGAACAACTCATCGAGCATCACGACGGCAGTGAATCGTTTCGTCGATCTCGCAATCTCTAAGGTTTCAACTGGCACGCCGATTTCCGGACAGGATGTCACGTACAGTCTGACGGTGACAAATACTGGGACAACTGATGCTGCAGATGTAGTCGTCACGGACACGCTTGATGATGAATTGTCGTTTGTCAGCTTTGCCCCACTCGCTTCGGGTGCCATTCACAGCATTGTCGGCCAAGATTTGACCGTTGATGTGGGAACGCTTCTAGCCGGAGCTGCGGTTACTTTTGAGTTCGTTGCCACAATTGATGCGGCGGCTGTTGGCAATATTCCCAACTCAGCATCGGTAGCGACCAGCGACACTGATACGGTTCCCGGCAACAATACCGATGCAATGAGTATCACTGCGATCAATCAGATCGACTTGATTCTGGGGAAAAGCGTTGACCTTGCCACAGCAGTGCCGGGACTCGACCAGCTGGTTTATACATTCACTGTGAGCCACGATACAGACAGCGTCAGTGATGGAAATACCGTCATCGTCACAGACACGATTCCGGCCGGGCTGACAGGGGTCGTGATCGACGCTCCGAGTGCTGATGACACCACTTACGACCCTGCCACTGGATCTCTGGCGGTTCAGTATGATGTTTTGCCCAATGGTGAAACGCGCGTTTTTACCCTGACTGCGAATATTCAGGAAGACGCGACCGGAACCGTAGTCAATACTGGATCCGTCTCATCGCTGGGAACGGACCTGGACCCTGCTAATAATTCAGCCTCAGCATCCACAACGCTCGCACCAGATTTCGACGTGCAGGTGTCAAAAGTTGCTGATGATCCGAGTTCAATCCCTGACGACACTGTGGTGTATACCGTCACCATCTCCAATACGGGGCCCAGTTCCGCTCCCGGTGTAATTCTTACAGACGTGTTGCCGACAGGGGTAACTTTGGTGTCTGCTACGTTAGGAGGTCAGGCGGGTGTCGATAGTGGTGGGACCATCGCTTTTCCCTCGGTGGACATCGCCAGTGGGGACACCGCAACTGCGACGATCAACGTCACCGTTGATACACTCACCGATGGACTGATTTCGAATGCAGCGAGTGTGCAGGACTTGTCGGCGGCGGGAGAAAACAACACTGCGAATAACTCGGACACCGCGGACGTTACCGTTGTTGCAGAAGCGGACCTTGGGGTGGCTAAATCAGTTTCATCACTTGCGTCTCAGATAGGTGGAACACTGACCTACACGATCGACGTCACTAACTCTGGTCCCTCCAGCGCCAGTAATGTGGTGATTGCCGATACGCTGCCTGCTGGTGTTACCTTCGTCAGCGGTACCGGGCCCTCAGGGGAAGTTCTTTCAGAGGTGGGGGGTGTTGTCACGGCAAATGTCCCAGCGATGGCAGTCGGAACGAGTGGTACCATGACGATTAATGTCAACATTGAAGCGGGTGCTGCCGGCAGTATCACTAATAATGTGGGGGTTTCGTCTGATACTGGCGATTCCAATTCAGCCAATGACAGTGCAACTGCAAACACCACGGTAGACCCCAAGGTGTCAACCATCTCGGGTACGGTGTTCATTGACCTCAATGACAATGGCGTTCAAGAAACGGGCGAAGGACCGATCGAGAATGTCCAGGTCACCCTCACTGGTACCGATCTGTTGGGTGCTATCGCAACCCAGGTCGTTTTTACCGATGCGAATGGTGACTACTCATTTACTGATCTCGCTCAGGGGACTTACGAGGTCACGGAAGAACAGCCATATCCATTCCGTGAGGGACAGGTGGTCGTGGGCTTGAACGCCACCGCGGATGTCGGTGTGAACAGTTTTACCAATCTCGTCCTCGGTGAAAGTACAGATGCCAGTGCATTCAATTTTGCTGAATTGAATCAGGTTCTGTCAAAGAGATTGTTGTTGGCAACTCCGTATTACGCAGGGATTTAATTCGCATAGCTTTGCCAATGGGAGTCGGTGGATGGCGGCAAAGCGATGTGGATTCAATTCCGACAACGGAGAGTGCAGTGTTCGGCCTTCGGGGGGAGGCCGAGCACTGTGAGCCCTTATTCTTTTTTAATCACGCCAAATAGGTGTCCACCTACCTCGTCGTGCTGCCAAGTGCCGGCATATCTTCCAGCGTGGATCAACACGCGTGCTCCAAAAGTGCCCATGCCGGGGATCCAAAATGCATCCATGGTGATCACAGGGGTTCGGCCTGCCCAAAGGATTTTAAGGTCCAGCGGGACTTCGCTGTCAATTTCCCCATATTTGATGCGTGCCGTCAGTCGGTACATGTCCGGCTGAGGCAACTTTTCACATTTGCTAATGGTGTAAGCTTCGGGTTTGGGAAGCGTATCGGACTTTCCCTGAATCGTGAAATTGCCGAGGAACTTCGCACCGGTGAGGTACTTTGCCAGACGCAACTCGCGATCTTTTTTCGCCTCCGCCGAAGGCTCTTTTTCTGGACCTGCAACAGAAGGCTTTTTGCTTTTGCCCGCTTGCTTTTCCGATTCCGGTTGGTCAGACGACTGTTCCTTAATTGTGACTTGCTGGGCAATCACGTTTTGGGGCGTGAGAAGTAAGGGGCAGCAGGCAAGCAGTAGCCAGAATGAGTTGAAGCGATTCATCTCAGTGTCTCCGTGCAAGGGTTCGTTTCGTTCGCATGGCTCGATCCATGGTTGACTCGGCCAGTGAGCCACAATGTCTTCGGTCGTGGGTTCTCATTTGAGTGAGAGCTGACTTTAGTTCCTTTTGATGGTTGCAGTTCTTCGCTGTGTGGGCAAGCCGACAGACTGTTTTTCGTTGATTTTCTTCACCGAATAGCAACCAATGAATTCGCAGCCGGTTTCACGATCTGTGCTGGGAGGCTTGTTTCAATGCGGTTGGGAATCGGAATGTCTGTTTTGTGAGATCCTGAGCAATTTGTAGCGGACGAAAACAATGACAGCTTCGGCCTGTTTTGAGCTCGCATTTCGACTTGCTGCAGCGTCAATACACGCGAAGCTGGGGTTACCAGATTGTGTGTGTGGTTTGTTCACGCAATACTGTACGGAAAGTCCCCAGTGGCGAAGCTCTTCGTGACATTGACTGTTGCGATGATTCACACTTTGAAATAACAATTACACGGCAGAATCATTATGCACGGTGGAATCATATTGTCTCGCTCCTCGGTGTCTTTGGTTTTGTGGTGTGCCGTTTGTTGTTTGTCGGGTTGCTCTGAGGAGCAACAGAACGCGGTTCGTCAACGTCGCGATAATCTCGACAAAATCGGGCAAGCGTACGTCGGGATGTACAAAACAGGTGCGTCCCCAAAGAACTCAGACGAACTTGCAACTTGGATGGCTGAGTCGGCTGATGCGGACACTCGCGGTGCGGCACGCGATAGCCTTGTCGAAGGTGACGTGGTGGTGAATTGGAATGGGGACCTCAGTGCGACTGAAACACTGGGAAGCTTTGTGCTTGCTTTCGAGGCCGGTACGCTCGCGCGAGGTGGATATGTTGTCATGGCCGACGGCAAAGTGAAAAACATGACGCTTAAAGAATTTCAGGAATCAACCATGTTGCCGGCGACCCAACAGTAGGTGTGCACAGATTTGTCCGCTCTTGCTTTGTCACAACGCTGCTGTGCAACGCTGCTGATCTTCAAGTGGTTGCCAGCACAGTGGCGGCCAGCACAGTGACGGCCAGCACAGTGACGCCGCTGCGGCCAAGTTGGCCAACGAGTTTGCGAGCAGAGTAGGTCGCTAATAAGCCAGTCACGTTCTTCCCGCGGCGAGGCTTCCCGCTGTGCCGGTCGCAACGATCGACTCGGATTTAACCGATTTGCGAGACTCTAACGCTCGCTGTGACATTTATGGTCACGAAAATCTTGCGTGCATTGGGAAGCGGTGCCGAAAAGTCTTTTTGATCGACCTCCCCATCCAACTAGCTTTAAATCGCAAACGGTCTTGCGTTTTGATGGGTGTGCGTCAGCCCTCCCATTATCGCTGCGCCGGTCGTGTCCATCCCCCAA
>CAXGRW010000143.1:0-9848 GCA_964012125.1 uncultured Rhodopirellula sp. | reverse complement strand
GGAAATTGGGCCGCGGTCTTGGTTCTACTCGTTTATGCATTTCTCGGTCCTGAAACCGGTAATGCCTCCATTGGTTACATCCCTGTGGTCGCGGCATTTTGCTTTGCTTTGCTTGGCGAGGGCTTCGAATTCGTTGCAGCGGCCATGGGTGCCCAAAAAGCAGGAGCCAGCCGAAAAGCGACGCTGCTGGCGATGATTGGCTCCATGGCAGGTGCCATGCTTGGTGCCGTTGTCGGCTTACCAGTTCCGATTGTCGGGCAAGTCCTTGCCGCAATCCTGTTCGGTGGACTCGGGGCAACACTCGGCGCCATGCTGGGTGAATGGCACAACGGTAGCTCATGGCGAGAAAGTCTCCCCATCGGCCATGCAGCTTTTTGGGGACGAACGATCGGCACGCTTGGAAAAGTCGCAGCCGGTGCCGTGATCGTGGTAATCGCCATGATCAGTGTGGCGGTTTGATCCCTTCCCGAGATTCGTTGCCCGCAGATCAAAAGCGTTAAACGCCTGCGGTGGACACAAAAGCCCCTGAAATCCATGAATTGCTAGCAAGCAGAGTTCGATTGACTCTGGGGTCGGCATTTTCCTAGTGTGCCGCTAGCGATCCCACCATGCCATGTCACGCGCGACGCTGATACTCGCAACGCCATGCTTGGGACTTTAGCAACCATGCGAGTGATTTCAATCACGCCACCCCATGCCAACGCACAATGCAACAAGGCCGCCGAACTAACGACCGACGACGACGCGTTCTCTATTCAGCACACCAAGCTGAAAACGAATCGACTTCTGCAGCCAGTCGGCGTGCGGCGGAAAAGCTTCGCGAAGCACGCTGTCCACAAATGGCATATGGCTCGCGTGTGCATCAGCGGATTCGCGGTCGTTGGTTTTCCCTGGTTCCTATCCGCTTGCGATCCATGTTGCTGGTAACTGGCAGCATCTTTCTGCTCACGACTATTCTGTGTGCAGGGCACTACGCAGCGGTCACTTGGGCACCACTGTCGACGCGTCCCACGATCGCACGCCCGCTTCGTTTGGATCGACCCGACAGTTTTGGCAGTTGGTGCATGGTTGCGATGTTAAGCGTCACTGCTGGCATTGCCTTAATGACTTACCAATTACGTCGATATCGCAATGACGACTTTGGAGGGCATTACCGACTGTGGCGAGTTGTCATCCTCGCCAGTGTTCTCGCTAGCGTAAACGTACTCGCATCGCTTGTTGACTGGACCGGCGCGATCATCGACGCAGGTTTCGGAAAACGCGTCGCCTTAGCCGGAAGCGATTGGGTGAGGCTTGTAGTCACATTCGGTGGCGCAGTACTGGCGTTGCGAATGGTTGCTGAACTTTGGCAGTGCCGAACGGCTTTGGCATTGATGGCTATGAGTTGCATGCTGTTCGTAATTCCGGAAGCAGTCCAATGGAACATTCTGAAGATTGAATCAGCCGGATATTGGACATTGGCAACCACTGCTCCGATGCTCGGTTGCACGACTCTTTTGATTGCCATGCTAACCTACCTTCGAATGCTCTATAGGGAAGTCAAGCAGGTAGAAGACGTTTCCATGATGGATCGGTTCCAGCAATTCAAAACAAATCTTTTTCAGTCCCACTCGAACGAGGAAGAAGAATCTTCCACGCCCAGCGATGAAGCCGTGGCTGAAGCTAAGACAAAACATCGATGGTGGCAACGAAGCAAAGCAGACCACGGAGTGGACACCGAGACTGAACAAGGTGGATCGTCCACGCCGACCCAACAGAGCAGCAATATCAAGCGTGACACCAAGAAGCAAAAGAAAGCTGCTACTGAAACAGCGAGGGCCAAGAAAAATGTGGCGAACGAAGACCTAGCCGAAGAAGAGAAGGATCAGACGCAACAAAAACCAGTTTCTGTCAAGAATAAACGGCGATGGTTCGGCTTAAGAGGCCCGAAACCTTCCGGCAGCGAATCAGGCAACCAATCAGAGGCAGAAGAAAATTCGGCAGACGAGCAAACATCCGAGCATGCTGAAAATCCGAACAAACGCACCCGTTCATCATCCAGATCAAAAACAACCGCAAGCACGCCAACTCAACGCACGGATGCGGCAGATACAGAAGCAGATTCAGCGGACGAAAAAGCACCGCGAAAAGGTCTTATGGGCTGGCGCAGAAAGAAAACCAACAAACAACAGGACGAGACCGATTCAGAGTCTCCGAAACCTCAGAGTCAACAAGCCCCAACTGCAAGCAAGTCGACACCCCCGAAGCCTCAACACGACGCAGGGGATCAGTCAGGTGAGGAAGACGACATTGACTGGAATTCAATGAGCAAAGCTCAGCGACGACGACTACGAAAACAAATGAAGCGACAAAATAAAGCTGCTTGATTTTCCGCGTCGAACTCAGCCGCGTTTAGGTCTAGGCACCTTGGTTCGCCCACTTGCCTTGATACCCTTTCGTCGTTTGCGTTGCTGCCCGCTTGCTTTTCCTGCCGGCTTTTCGATTTCAATTTCAGAAAGCGGCTTGCCAATATTGTCTTTAAGCTGCAGGACACGATCTCGCAATGATGCAGCCTTCTCAAATTCAAGAGCCTCAGCAGCGGCCAGCATTTCCCGCTCCAAGTTGTCAACGTATTCAACAGTGATGTAAACAGCTTCTGACTCTTCCTTGGCGGCTGCAATATTTTTTCGTCGTTTCGCAGCGTCCTGTTCGATACCTGCACTAATTTTCTTTTTCACGGTTTCGGGCGTGATCCCATGCTCTTCATTATACGCTTGCTGAATTGATCTCCGGCGTTCGGTCTCATCAATTGCAAGCTTCATCGAGTCCGTCACTCTATCAGCGTACAGAATCACTTTTGAATTAGCGTTTCGAGCAGCCCGCCCAATCGTTTGCACAAGACTGGTTTCGCTTCTCAAGAAACCTTCTTTATCGGCATCGAGAATCGCTACAAGTGAAACCTCGGGAAGGTCCAATCCTTCTCTGAGCAGATTCACCCCTACCAGGCAATCAAATCTTCCTGCCCTTAATTCCTGCAATAAATCAACACGTTCAAAAGCATCCAGTTCACTGTGAAGCCATCGACAGCGAACATTTTGTTCTTGAAAAAACGTAGAGAGATCTTCTGCAAGTCGCTTCGTCAACGCGGTTACCAACACACGCTCGTCTTTCTCTGCCCGCTCGCGAATCTGTTCCAACAAGTGTTTCACCTGTCCCCGTGCAGAAACAACTTCAACCACAGGATCCAGCAAACCTGTCGGCCTGATAATCTGCTCTACAACCTCACCTTTAGTGCGTTCCAACTCGTAGTCATTCGGGGTGGCGCTCACGAAACAGATTTGCGCGGTGCGTTCTTCCCACTCATCGAATTTTAGTGGGCGATTATCCAGGGCACTCGGCAAGCGAAAACCATGACTGACCAGTGTCTCTTTGCGGCTTCTGTCTCCAGCATACATCGCCCGAACCTGAGGCACGGTCACATGGGACTCATCGACAAATGTAATGAAATCATCCGGAAAGAAATCGTAGAGCGTGTCGGGAGTCGCACCAGGAGGTTTCCCCGATAATGGACGACTGTAATTCTCGATTCCGGGGCAGTGCCCAACCTCAGCCATCATCTCAAGGTCAAAACGTGTTCGCGCTGACAGACGCTGCGCTTCAAGAAGTTTCCCCTGTGACTGAAATGTCTCCAACTGCTGAGCCAATTCCTCGCGGATCACTCGCAGAGCATTCTGAATACGATCCTCTGGCATCACGAAGTGCCGGGCAGGGTAGATATAGACGTGATCCAAGGTTCGAACGGTCTCTCCCGAAACAGGTTTGATGATTGAAATCTGCTCGATCTCGTCACCCCACATTTCAATTCGATAAGCAAACTCTTCGTAACTGGGCCATAACTCGATGGAATCCCCACGAACACGGAATTTCCCCCGTTCAAACGCGACGTCATTCCGTTCGTAGAGAACGTCGACGAGTTTCAACAACAGATGATCACGACGAGTCTTCTCGCCACGATGAAGTGGCACGATGAGTTCTTTGTAATCTTTTGGCGACCCCAATCCATAGATACTGCTGACTGAAGCAACAATCACAACGTCACGCCGACTCACTAACGAACTTGTTGTCGCCAAGCGTAAGCGATCAATTTCCTCGTTAATCGACGAATCTTTTTCGATATATACATCCCGCTGAGGTATGTACGCTTCGGGCTGGTAGTAATCGTAATAGCTGACGAAATAATGAACTGCATTCTCTGGAAAAAACTCCTTGAACTCACTGTACAATTGTGCCGCCAAAGTCTTGTTGTGGCTAAGTACCAAGGCAGGCCGTTTGAGATTTGCGATGACATTCGCCATCGTGAATGTCTTTCCTGTACCCGTTGCTCCGAGCAATACCTGAGTGCTGCGTCCTGCCTCAAATCCACGTGTGAGAGATTCAATCGCCTGTGGTTGATCGCCCGCAGGTTCAAATGGTCGCTGTAGATGAAACGGGGCGGGTTCCAATTCCGCTGCCGCATCCATTTGCCCCTTTCGATCATCTGACTCGGGGCTGCTATCTGATTCTGGCATCAAGAACGATCCACATACGTTTGAAACAGAACGGGGAACCCGGGCAGGTTCTCACCACTACTACGCCATCCTAGCGAAGCGACGACCCAACACGTAGGAGCCTGACTGTAACCTGCATGGGAAAAGCAACCAACCTTACCAAATGATGACAACTCTACTCGGTGACAATCGCCATCCCTCGAATATCCGCGATCTTCCCCGGGCCAATGCCACGAACACGCTGCAAATCATCCACCGATTCAAAAACACCTTTTGAGACCCGGTCTGCCACAATGCGACTCGCTAAAACTTGACCAACACCGTTTAGCAAAGCCAACTCACGTGCACTCGCAGAATTCAAATTAACCTGTGCAAGCCAGCCACTTTTCCGGATTCCCAGATTAAATTCAACCGGACTGGTACTTTCCACGCCGGCTCGCGGCGACACCTCTCTCGAGTGCATCATCCCCAGAATCACACAAGAAATCGTGATTACAATCACCCACTGTACTGGCCGCTTTGCAAACACAAACTCGTGCTCAACTATTGAATCATCCATGCAGAAAACCCAGCATCAGTGTATCGAACAAACTACCGGCATCACGCTAGCAGTGGATTCCCAGCGTGGTTGTAAACCAATTACGGATGACTTTGGCTCGAATTCCAATTTTGATCAGCAGTAATTCATTACGGCAAAGATGAGTCTTTCAAAAACGACACCAAAATGTGAGTCAGGCAATTTGCATGCAAATGCAAAACCACACCGCCCTAAATTGGCTCGTCTGCGTTATTATTTCGGGGACGAAGGCACTCCCTCCCCCAAATGGAGTGCGCAAACCGATCCTGCACGGCCACCCATTTAACTAGCAAGTTTGAATTTCCATGAGCGACGCATCGTCACGTAAACCGGCCAAAGATTACCAAACCGTGACAGCCGATTCCCTACTGGAGGCCGATCTTCGATCACTTGTTCGACTTTCGATTGCAGAAGATCTGCGTGATTCACTCGACTGGACCACCGTATGCCTGATTGAACCGGAGAGCCGAGGCGGTTGCCAAATTGTTCCCCGCGAAGAAGGTGTGTGTGCTGGACTCGCCACCGTGTCGTGGATTGTCGATGAATTCGATGCTGATCTGGACATTGACCTGGCTCTTGAGGATGGACAACGGCTGACACCGGGAAAACCAATCGCAACCTTACGGGGTAGTGTTCGCGACCTCCTCACGAGTGAACGCACCATTTTGAATATCGTTGGCCGCTTGTGTGGAATTGCAAGTATGGCCGCCGACTATGTCGCGGCGATCCGACAATCCAATGCCCGTTTATACGACACTCGCAAGACGACACCAGGCTGGCGTCTACTCGAAAAATACGCCGTGCATTGCGGCGGTGCCCACAACCATCGAAGCGGACTTTATGACGGATTCCTGATTAAGGATAATCACCTCGCTTTGGCAGGTGACAGCAGTGGGCCGATTGCGGCTAGCACTGCTGCCGAAAAAGCACTCCGCTGGCGCGGCTCACAAATCGAACGATTAACCGCACCCGACATTGTTGAAATCGAAGTCGACAGCCTAGAGCAGTTCAGAGAGGTCTTACCGATCAATCCCGATATCATTCTGCTTGACAATTTCCCAATCGCTCAACTCCACGAGGCGGTATCGATCCGGAACAACATGAAGTCATCAGTGGAACTAGAAGCATCAGGCAATGTGCGAATTGAAACGCTACCGGCTATCGCAGCAACGGGCGTGGACCGCATTAGCAGCGGTGCACTAACACACCAGGCTACCTCGCTTGACCTGGGCCTCGACTGGTTCGACAGCGATACATCCGAGAAAGATGTTTGATCAACAGTGCGTGCACAAGTTGACCGAAGATCCCGCCAAAATGGCATTCGGATAACAAGTGCCCAGCACTTAGATTCACGTTCAGCAACCAAACTTTTCCGTAGTCAAACTTTTCCGTAGCCAAACGACGCCCAGTGCCAAGCTAATGGTGAGCGCTACCTTTGATTGCCGAATACGCGCATTCCGTAATAAAGCAAGGTCATGATGGACTGCAACGTGCCAGCAACGTAGGTCAAGGCCGCAGCGTTCAAGACTTTTGCAACATACTTTTCTTCGTTTCCGGCGATGATTCCTTGCGAGACAAGTTCCTCGCGAGCACGACTACTGGCATTGAATTCCACCGGTAGATTGACAACCTGGAAGAAGACCACACAGGCAAAGAGCAACAAACCGATGATTGCGAGCGGGGGGAAACTGAATATCAAGCCCACGACCAACAGAAGTACTCCAGCACGCGACCCAAAGTTAGCGGCCGGCACAGCCAAATTCCGGATAGCCAGCGGGGCATAGCCTTTGGCATCTTGAAACGCATGCCCAGCTTCATGGCAGGCAACTCCGACAGCGGCCATCGACTGACCGCAGTAGACATCCGAGCTTAGCCTAAGAACTTTGTGCCTAGGGTCATAATGGTCACTCAACTTCCCACCAACCTGCTCTATCTCCACATCGGACAGACCGGCATTGTCCAGCATCCGACGAGCAGCCTGAGCACCGCTCATTCTCGCCGGCACCTTACTCATTTCCTCAAAGGAAGACTTCACTTTCCACTGGGCGTAAAACCCCAACAGAAGCGGTGGCATGACAAACAGAAAATAAACCGGATCAAAGAAGAACATGTAGTCACCTGAATAAAACGTTGAGAAGTGACGCTAAGTCACAACAATGACAGTGGGCTCGGCCTCTTTAAGAGACCAGCAATTACCGGGCCGTTGTGGCATTAAGAACACAGAATCGCCTGTTAACGCAGCCAGTTGATTCGTCAAATTTTACAAATCTTGGCACTGTTTCTCGAAATCACCCCAACAGGAACTCTTAATCTCTTGACGATGGCGTTACTTTCATCGTCACGGTCTTAGCTCCGCGTTGAACGACAACCTGAACCTCTTCACCAATTTTCAACGCCTCAATTGCATACGTATAGTCATAGATATCTTCGATCTTGCGTCCAGCAAGTTGCACAATGATGTCTCCGCCTCTCACGCCGGCTTTCGCGGCTGGTCCGTCGGCAGCCACGCCGCTCAGCTTGAGCCCTTTGACATCGCCTGCTACGTAATCAGGAATGGTCCCCAAGTAAGCCGTGAGCCTCGCTCGGGGGGCGTCCTTCTGGGCCTCGCCTTCTTCCAATTTGAAATCTGGAGCTTTCGAGCTCGTTAAGAAACCGCGTCCAATCAACGCGAATAATCGCGCGATGTCAGCAACCCCCTCATAGTTCAACTTGTCCGGGGTATCTCGAGGAGTGTGGTAATCCTCATGAGCACCAGTGAAGGCCGACAGAATCGGAACGTCACGAGCCACGAAGGCAGAAGCATCAGTTGGCAAGCGGGTACTCGTCTTGTCGAGCGTCAACTCAAGACCAACAGGAAGGTTCCTTCGTTGAACTTCACTTGCGAAGCCTGGCGAGGAACCGATTCCCTGAATCACCAATTTTTCCCGTAGACGACCGACCATGTCGAGGTTCATGTAGGCTGCGATTGCTGCCGTCAACGGAGTAGCATCCGTGGTAGTCCCGTGAGCATGAGCGACCGCATCAACGGACTTTTCATCCGTCTCTGGTGGCTGTGGTGCGTCGGGATAAAGCTTGTAGAAGTCATCCGCAAACGCCTGAGATCCGAACAGTCCCAGTTCCTCACCGCTCCAAGCCGCTACCAGTAGGTCACGTTTTGATTTCAACCTTCCTGCTTTTTTCTCGGCAGCAAGATACTGAGCGATTTCCAACATGGCTGCGACACCACTGGCGTTATCATCCGCACCCACGTGCACCTGCCCACGCTCATCATCCTTAGCAAGACTACCACCCCCACCTCCGGTTCCAAGGTGATCGATGTGAGCCCCCACGATTAGCACAGGTGCATCGTTATTCGCTTGCTCACCTGCATTCATACGAGCAACAACATTGCGGCCTTCACCACGCTTGCGTTCAATTCCAACAGTTGCAGATGCCCTGGCATTTTGCAGAGGAAACCCGAGGTGCAACGAACCATCATCGAGTTGCTTTTGGCTCTTCGCCAAGTCCTGATCTGCAGCCCGAAAAATCTCCTCAGCTACGGCATTCGTAAGGGAAACAGCACTGATGCTGACACTGGCCTGAGAGGCTGCCTGATCAAACCGAATCAATTGATTCTTGACTTTGCTCGTGGGGCCCGTCACAAAAATGATTCCTTTGGCGCCTAAGTCACGTGCTATCGATGCCTTCCTGCGTGGCGAACTGTACCTTGCCATTTTTTGGCGTTGCTCGGCAGTGATATCCTGTGGCATATCACGCAAAACCATGACCCACTGACCACCGACAGCAAGATGCACATAGCTGTCATATTCTGAAGTCCCTTCGCTCGCAGGAATTTGCATCCCATAGCCTGCGAAGACAATCCCCGTCTCTGCCGTCTCACCCTCTTTTGAAAAAGCCAGTGGCTGCCAATCCTTGTCGAGCTCAAGTTTCTTGCCAGAAACAGTCATCTGATTTGCGTCGGTCAAAGTCGAGCCAGCAGGAAAGTCAAACGAATGAAAGAAAGTGCCATTCTCACCGGCAGGTTCAAACCCGAGACTTTCCAGGTAGGCAGCCACATAAGCAGTTGCTCGCCTCTCACCGGCAGTACCGGTCAAGCGTCCTCCCAAATCTGGCCGTGCGAGGAAATCGACATGCCGCATGGAATCTGTCGGCAAAAAGCCTGGATCAGATGACTCCGCCGCAGCTAACGCCGCCGACTTGTCTTCGTCTGCTGTATTTGCATCTAGCTTGAGCAATTGGCGAGCGGCAGCGTCGTCCCAGTCGGCCATGAAGATCTGCGACTGCTTGGCTGCGGTTCTTGTTGATGTCCACGAAAGTCGCTTGCCATCCGGCAAGAACACTGGCAACCCATCGAACCCGTCTGTGTCGGTCACACGAACAGGCTCTTCCTTACCGTCGGCGCGAACTAGGTAGAGTTCAAAGTTCCCAAAACCATGCTTGTTCGTTGTGAAAATCAAATAGTCACCACTCGGGTGGTAATAGGGAGCCCAACTCATAGCGCCGATGTTGGTCAGACGCTTGACATCCCCGCCGTTGATGTCCATTGAGTAGACTTCGGCAGTAGCCCCATTTTCGGCAAAGCGACGCCAACAGATCCGCTTACCATCAGGTGAGAAGAAAGGGCCGCCATCGTAGCCAACCACATCAGTCAGCTGGCGAACGTTGGAACCGTCTGCGTTCATGATAAAAATATCGATCATTGACGCTGGATCGATTTTGAACAGTTCCTGTTCGCGTTCAGACAA
>CAXGRW010000142.1:0-9914 GCA_964012125.1 uncultured Rhodopirellula sp. | reverse complement strand
TAAACAATCAGGTCCGGATTATCAATCGACCCGAGATAATTCCGCAACAAAGGATTTTCATCCCATATCTGCTGCAACAAACGACGGTCCTGCTCGACACAAGCCACTCCCGTGATTCGAACCTGATGGTGATTTTTGTCGAGATAGCACAACTCGACTTTCGGATTCTCAGCGATTTCCTGCGTTTTGTGGTACGCACGCAAGTTAGCAATGTAAACCGTAAAGCCCTCCGTTTTGACAGGCGAGACAGGGCGAACCCTCGCCTGATCACCATCCATCGAGGCCAGATAGGGAAACCTGTCATTCTGCAACACGGCCAATGCCAAGTCTTTCAACTCGGCAGGATCAGTAGGTACGGGTGTTGGTTTCGTCATCGCGGGAAAACACCAGTTTGTGAGAGGTTCACTGCAGGCCATGCACCTTTGCGTTCAAATGCTGCTTGACTGAATCTGTCCGTGGGGAAAGACTCACAAAGATGTCGAAGAACGCACATTGCTTTCCATTTTCAAAAATTGCTGAGTGATTTCAGCAAGCGAACGATACAAAGGCAAGCGGGCCCTCTGCGACGTCGCCAACAGCAGTGGAGATGGCCAATTTAAATGTCGTTCAAAAAAAGCAGTCGCAACTTCCTCGGCGACATTGCCTTCCTTGTCCGATTCTTTCTGAGATTGGGTTGCCAACACCAGATGGGACATCAAGTCCAATTGGACGCCAAGCTGATCCCAAAGTGCCGGTGCTGGCATCGCGTAACCGATGAGCTCTGCGAATTTCGCAACCGAGCTTGCTGACTGACTGTCCAACTGGGTTTTCTGCCAAACTGACTGCATGGGAAGCAGCGCGTTCTTCGGCCCAATGAATAGGGCACAGTATTCCGTCGCCAGCTGCTCTAGTGATTCATTCGGAAGCGACAGGTCCAACTGCGACAATGCCGAAAGCAGTGGCTCCTCCGCCATTCCCTTGAGCAAAGGAGCATCAACCTCCTGCATCCACAACCGCGCAAGCAGCGAATAGACGGTTGCTACAGATTCGACATCCTGAGTTTCTGAATCAATCAATTTTCCTGATCCGAACAACGGTGTCATGAAATGCCTGTTGACCGGTCACGGGATCAGGGGCAATGGGCATCAACTTATTCTGGTTCCACCCGTTTCCCCGATTACGTTTCCACTTGGTGTGATCCCCACCAGAATCATCTTGCCACCACATGTTCCTCTGCCAGTCAGCATCCTGATAGGTTCCGGGTTCACACCCAGCCAGCTGAGAATCATCAAGTGGTTCTTTCCGTGCCTGTGCAACTGACGTGTACTGGGTGTGCCCACAACTGTTACTCATCGCAATGACGCGAGGATGAATGCCTTCCATGATCACAATAGGCACACGCATGCTTGAAACCACCCGTCGGCCGCTGGACTCGGGCAGGTCAGTGCGATTGAGATGTGGAGAAACCTTTTCGAGTTCACGCGAATAGAAGGACGTTATCTCGATCCAATCACCATTTTTTAAATCAAAACGTTCTGCGGTCTCAGGATTCAACCAGGCGGGATTGGAGTGGACGATTTCGGCCAACCACTTCAAGTTCATGGTTCTTCCATGATTGTGAACATTCCACTTGAAGCTGGTCATGACCAACTCATCATCAGGAAGATCCTGCAACTCACGAGGCTGGAACCAGATTGGCATGTCCTCGATTTTTACGTTGTGCGGTAGGTGACTATCGGGGCGATTCTTTGTCTTCACCATGCCACTGGCTGCAATCAGTTCAGAGCAATCTTCATTGCGTCCAATCTTGCTAACAAAGGCACTGCGAATTTCAAATTTACGACTTGGCGTTTTGAATCCCCTCAGGGGTGAGCCATCGACCAGAATCCCGATCCCGATCCCGTTCTTGCTGATTAGCCCCTGATCGTCGACGACCGCGTCCTGCATTTCTGCCTCTGACAGGACTTGATTGTAAGGTTCATAAAAGGGCTCTCGATCCTGCTCCCAAACACCCTCGTCCATCAACCGCTCGAGGCCTTGTTTACCGGTTTTGGGATTTTCGGGGACAGCAGAGGCCCACTTTTCCATGTACTCCTTAACATCTTTTTCAGGATACCATTGTTCCATTCCGTCTCCGATTCGCCGAGCTAACTCGGGAAAAAATTCCCGAACGTCTCTGGACTCACCGAGTGGTTCCACCATGGGCGTTCTGAGACCAACGTAAGGACGCAAGTTATAGGACGCTCGCGCGTCCAGATCCCACCGCTCCATGAAAGTGGTCCACGGCAGCACGATATCGGCAAAGTGTGCGGTCTCGTTGTAGAACGAATTGATGCAAACATGAAATTGGATCTTATCCTCATCAGACAAAATCTGCTGAGTCATGCTTTCCTCAGGCCAAGTCATGGGTGAATCGAGGTTGTAAGTCATGTACGCCTGCAACTTTGCCCGATCCTGCAGCAGGTAGAGATAGACGATTTCACCTACACGCATCCGTCTCCACACATTAGCAAGCGGATACTCAGGAGGATCCTCGAGCACGCTTTGTGTTTTTGCTCCGGGAGGCATCGGTGGTGTCTTGACCACCGGGTCTAAACCTCCCCAAGGCGACCAACACCAACCACCTTTCTTGCCAACGCTTCCTACCAATGCGTTAAGCATTCCAATGGCACGATCATTATAAAAGCCATTGAGATGTGCAGAACTACCACGATTGCAAATGGTTGTCGCAGCAGGTGCAGCAGCCGCAAATTCAGTAGCAATTCGCACGATATTATCAGCCGCAACACCACTTACCCGCTCAGCCCAGTCGGGGGTGTAAGGCTTCAAGTGTTCCCGCAATTCGTCAACAGTGACGTTGGTCCATCGTTTGATGAATTTTTCGTCATGCAGATTTCTGGAAATGATCACGTTGCACATTGCCAACGCGATCGCCCCATCGGTACCGGGAAATGGTGAATGCCATTCGTCACTACCGCCCGCTGTATTCGACATCCGAACGTCGAACGTTACCAGTTTCGCTCCATTCTCAAAGCGTCCGCGTTGCACGCGACTCGCGAACGGCACATGCCCCTGATGCGCTTCAAAAACATTTGATCCGAAATTCAGAATGTACTTTGAATGTTCAACATCATTCAGGTCCCAATCACTTTCCCAAAGCCCCGTCAAATTGGCTGCCCGTCGATTCCCCGAGCAGAGCGAGCGATGCGACAGTTGAGTTTTGGTTCCAAAGGCATCGAGGAATCGTTTCAAGGCGTCCTTGCTACGCTGTCGCCCCTGATGGAAAGCGAACTCCTCTGGATGGCCGGATTCTCGTACCGCCTTAAGCTTCTCGGCAATTTCGTCGAGTGCTTCATCCCAGCTAATTCGTTTCCACTTTCCCTCACCACGTTTCCCCACGCGTTTGAGTGGATAAAGCAGCCGCTCCGGATGATAAAGGTGATTCAGGGAAGCCTGACCGCGTGCACACAGGTAGCCACGACTGTTCGGGTCTTTAGGATTTCCTTCCACCTTCAACAGACGCCCATCCTTGACATAGCCAATGATGCCGCAGACCGTACTACACAGTTGGCACATTCCGGGGACCTTCACAGCCCCTTCATACTTTGTTCGATCTGGCCAATTCCGCTTCGCCAACGGTCCAGGCAGATTACAGACACCGGGCATCTCTCCAAAAGAGCCAAGCTCATACGGCTCAGACTTTAGTTTTCGCCACTTTTCGATGTCAATTCTTTGACCAGACGGGTCAGCGTTGGGACGAGTGCCTACTCCACTTTCATCACCGGGGACCGCAGGCGTCTGCTCGGCCTCGGCCCTGTTGTTACTGTTGGCGAGGACGCCGCTTGCTATCGTCGCTAATCCAAGATTCAAAAAGCGGCGACGCTGACTCAGCCGTGATTGAGCGCGCTGTTCCTGGCTCATTGATCCCCCTCCTTCCAATTGTAGATATCGTATGACTCAGGGCGATAAGACTCACCTTCTCGCGGCAATTTCTTTTCGATTTCAGCAGCCGCAGGGCCCGCGAACCACATCCGGGGTTTTGTCTCTTTCTCTACTCTGATCTGAACCAATTCTACGTCCTCATCCTCCGCCCGCTTCATTGCCTGGCTCACTTTTGACTGCGGATCATTCAGGTCACCGAACTGCAGCGCCTCCGCAGGGCAAGTCGGCACGCAAGCCGGTTCCATTCCGGATTCCAAACGGTGATAACAGTTGTGGCACTTGACCGCCTGACTGGCAACGGGATCCATATAGATTGCTCCGTACGGACAGGCATCGACACAGGATCCATGACCGCAGCAGATGTCATAGTCCACTGCCACAGTGCCTCCGACCTCTTTGTGAAGAGCACCGCAGGGACAAACTTTGATGCACGGAGCGTCTTCGCAGTGCTGGCAAGACATAGGCAGAAACAGCCTTGCTACTTCAGGGTATTTACCTTTATCGAGATAGGTGGTTTGACGAATGTAGTTCCCCAAGGGTACGTCATTTTCAGATTTACAACTGACCTCACAGGCATGACATCCAAAGCATCGTCGCGTATCGACAAACCAGCCATAACGCTTGCCGTCATCAGGTGCAGTCATACGGCCCTGCCACGACTGCGCATCTTCTGCGTCCTTCTCCGTTTTTTGTTCTGCTGCGTCTAACTCACTGGAAGTCGTTACTGCAACAATCGGCAAAGCTGTGGCAGCTTTTTTGAGAAATTCTCGTCGGGGGTTTTGGTTCATGGAACTGAAGCGTCCGCTCTTCTCGCGTTTTTAGCAATCGGTCAAACAAGGTCGTTGGGCGCGTTATCAATAGCGTCGCGCAACGCTTTCACAAACTCGGTGACGTGTGTCACTGCTGCATCAGAATTTCCTGCATCGTGAACTCGCCGAACCACGGCCGACCCCACAATCAAACCATCTGCAACAGGGGCTAATTGGGCGGCAGTCTCTGGACCGCTGATTCCGAACCCAATGCAGATGGGTAACTCTGTCTGCCCTCGAAGCCATTTCACATTTTCAACCAGATCTTTGGGAAGAGCCGTCCTCTCTCCTGTGATTCCGGTAACCGACACGTAGTAAAGGAATCCAGAGGAAGACTCTGCGATCCTTACCTGACGTTCTCGAGGTGTCGTTGGTGTGACCAACTGCACCAAGCTGAAATCCTCATCAGCACAAATTCGGGAGAGTTCAGTCGCTTCTTCAACTAACAGGTCAGGAACAATCGCACCGGCGTAGCCCGCCGCCTTTGCCTGTTGCACGTAATTTTTCAGGCCGACTCGGTAAATGATTGCGTAGCTAACCATCGAAACCAGCGGCATGGTGGCTTCTGACTTCAAATTCTCAGCCAGATCCATCATTTGCTGCAGTCGAAAACCACGGTCGAGCGAGCGTTGATAGGACGCCTGAATCACTGGCCCATCTGCGATCGGATCGCTGTAAGGAACCCCGACTTCACACAAGTTAGCTCCGGCTGCCTGCGCGGCTTGAATGACTCGTGCTGTGGTTGCCATGTCTGGATCGCCAGCAGTAAAAAATGGCATCAACGCTTTACGGCCCTCAGATCGCAAATCGGCAAAAAGCTGGTCAACTGCTGACATCGATGAACCGTTTCAAAATCGTGGGGTAGGGCAGGGGATGGCCCCATTGTAGCCAACATGGAAAGAAAGTAACCCGGCGTCAGACCAATGAAAGCGTTGGATCAGTTTGCATGAGCGAATTCATCCCGGAATTTTGTGCAAACAATCCTTTGATCCGGCGAAAAGGACGGTGAGGCAAAGGGAACTCCCGCCAGAAAAGCTCTGGCACCTCCGCCAAGGCAACAGCAAGGCTGCTTTTGACGACCAAAGTCTGCACTAGCTGCGACCCAGGTTTTTGTTCATGTTCTGCTTGTATTGCTCAACCCCGGGTTGTCCGTAAGGGTTGACCCCCAACAGCCTGCCCTCGACTACTGTTGCAATCATCAGCATCTGAAACAGCTGTCCCAAAACATACGTATCGATGCCTGGAAGTAAAATATCGGTGGTGGGGCGACCATCTTGATGCAACGCGTCGTTTGTACCCTTGATAGCAGCTCCCATAATTTCAGGCAGCGTACGATCAGCGAGGTCATTCAGTGAATCCTGATTTCTTGAACTGCTTCCCACTGGCAAAGGATCCGTCCGATAGTTTTCGACAATGAGGTTATTGAATACTTTGTCATTGCGTCCCTGCTGATGCTGCTGATGACGACTATGCAAGTCTCTCGTGTTCACAGTGGTCAACGGGGTCACCCCGAGGCCATCTTTACCATTGGATTCCGCGAGCAACTGATCATGCCACAGTCCAACTGCTTCGAGAGCTTTGCTCCATACACTCATCACACGAATCGACTTATTGCGATGCTTGGCAAGCAGATGATTCACCGCGACATACTGCAATACGACGTTCTCTTCATAGGCAGCGTTCTTGAAGTGCTCATTCATCGCGACCGCACCCTCGAGCAATTTCATGCAATCCAATCCCAACATAGCTGCTGGCATCAACCCAACCGGTGAAAGAATACTAAATCGGCCTCCCACTCCTTCTGGAACGTTGAAGACCTGCTGACACCCAATCGCAGACGCCAACTCATGTAATTTTCCAGAAGAACCGGTAACCGGAATTACAAAGCGGCCCAATTTTTCTGCTGCCTGCTCCCCCAACGATGCTTCAAGGGAAGCGAGGAATTGCCGAAAAGCAACAGCAGTCTCCATCGTTCCACCACTCTTGCTGATTACCACAATTGCAAAGCGTTTCTCTGCCTCAGTTGATCCATACCCTCCAGCTTTGAGTCGATGCAGCAACGCGTTGCTCGCATCGTTATCGACATTATTACCCTCGAAATACATTCGTGGCTTACTGCCTCGGTCACCGCGTGTCAGTTCGTTGTGATAGGGATCACAGCAGGCTTCCATCATCGCCCGAGCCCCCATGTAGGACCCACCAATGCCCAGTACAGCAACGGCGTCCAATTCGTTGTGGATGCCGTTAGCAACCTGAAAAATCCTGCCGAGCTCTGACGCACCACGGTCCGCCTCATAGGCAGCTAACTGCTCTTCGGGAAGCCAAAAGAAGCGGGCATCCAAAGGCTGCTTGTCCGCAGGTATTTGCCCCGACTGGTACTGTTTTGGATCAATTTCGACAATTTCGGTTCGCAATTCAGCCAAGATGCCTGACAACCCTGAGACCTGCTCTTCCGTGACACCAAAATCAGAATTGATACTGCCGGAGGGGTCAAAGCGTAAGAGAGGCATGATCAGATAATTCCTGAGGATACTGGCCGAGTTCTGAAGCTAGGGTAACGGATCGACCAACAGTCTCGAAGCGGGCTTGAAAGGGCGATTTGCTTGGGCGTTCCGAGGAGCGTCTCTGTCAGCTAAATTGGGCTGAGGCAGGAGTCGCAAAACTGACTGGCACTTAGCCCACAGTATGGCGAATCATTCCAAAACCGCCCTTAAATTCTGTTTTTTTTGCAACCAACAAAAGAGAACGGTCCATTGACGCAAGTCCGCCGAAAACCTGTTGTTCTGATCGTCCGTGACGGCTGGGGCGAAAACCCCAACCCCGAGTGGAATCACGCGAATGCCGTCCATCTAGCGGATACCCCCGTGTCCGATGCGCTGATGCGAGATTACCCCAACACACTGATTCACACATCCGGTGAGGATGTAGGCCTACCCGCTGGCGTTATGGGCAACAGCGAAGTGGGGCACCAAAACATCGGCGCTGGCAGAATCGTCGATCAAGAGGTGATGCGAATCACGCGTGCTATTCGCGACGAATCGTTTTTCAGCAAACCTGTGATTCAAAAATCGATTGAGCATGTGAAAGCGAGTGGTGGCACGCTGCATTTGCTAGGTTTGATGTCCGATGGACGTGTCCACAGTGACTTGGAGCACGCCTTTGCTGTAGTCGACTTGGTGAAAAACGCCGGTCTCGCCAGTGAAAAATTCGCAGTCCACGCGATCACTGATGGTCGCGACACATCACCAACCGGAGGCAAAGACTTCGTTCAGCAACTCGAAGATAAAATGGCAGAAGCTGGTGTCGGTCATGTCGCCAGCGTGGTGGGTCGTTTCTATGCCATGGATCGTGACCTGCGTTGGGAAAGAGTCGAGACGGCTTATCACATGATGACCCAAGGAGCCGAAAGAACGGCAGAGACAGCGAGTGAAGCCATTCAGTCGTATTACGACAATCCAACCGATGCGAACCGCAAGGGTGATGAATTTATCGCAGCGACTACCATCGTGCGTCCCAACGGACCGACGCTTGTCAAAGACGGCGACGCCATCATCTTCCTGAATTACCGGGGCGACAGAACCCGGGAAATTACAAAGGCATTCGTCTATCCCGATGATCAATGGAAAGACATCGAGGGCGGAGGATTCGATCGGGGCAATCAAATCCAGAATCTGTACTTTGCCACCATGACTGGCTATGAATCGGGACTGCCTGTGCAGGTGATCTTTGAAAAGCCACCTAAAATGCCAAACATACTTGGCGAGTACATCAGCAGCCTGAATCTGCATCAGTTCCGTTGCGCTGAAACAGAAAAATACCCCCACGTGACCTTCTTTTTCAATGACTATCGGGACGATCCCTTTTCTGAAGAGGATCGCGGAATGGCCGCGTCACCTCGTGATGTGTCTACCTACGACCAAAAACCAGAAATGTCAGCAGAAGAAGTCACATCAAAAGTCCTTGCTGAGATCGATTCTGAACAGGCAGCATTGATCATCGTGAACTTCGCCAACGGTGATATGGTGGGACACACGGGAGTCGTCGAAGCGGCCGTCAAAGCAGTCGAAAAAGTAGACTCCTGCGTTGGACAAATTGTCGAAGCTACGCTTGCCAAGGGTGGATCACTCATCGTGACCGCTGATCATGGCAATTGCGAACAAATGATTGATCCGAAAAGTGGCGGCCCCCATACGGCGCACACTACCTTTGACGTACCGTTGATCGTTGTCGAACCAGATCTTAAGGGCCGAGAACTACGTCACGGCGGCCGACTCGCTGACATTGCACCCACCACGCTGGAACTGCTGGGACTGCCAATTCCCGATGAAATGACCGGCGAACCACTGCTGAAGCTGTAGGCTTGAATCGGCGGCATTCCGGCGTGTGGTGAATTCACACCCACGCCATCCTGCAACATGCTGAATTACCCGTCATCCTGTTGAGACCGACGGCGCAATCTAACCACGATGTGTTGCACCCATCCTGGACTGATGAAAATCATATTAGCAGCGATCATCATGATGCCAAAGGTAATCATGCCCAGGGCCAATGCGATTCCTGCATGCACCACAACCGCAAGCGTGATCACAAATGGACGAGTCAACCGCGGCCAAACGAGAGCACAATAGAAGATTTCCCAAAAGAGTGTGATATGGGTCATCGCGCTGAACACACGCGGATACCCCGACAACCATGTCATGTCCAACGACTGATACTCATAATTGCTGACGGAATACCAGACTGCAGTTCCGTCCCACCATGTCTGCCCGCGGGCTTTGCTGATCCCACCAAACAGGTAGATGACGCATAGGTGCAACTGCATCAGACGAGTGGCAATGTTCGCCAGCACCGTTGCCTTTGCTTCTGGAAATAGCCAATTCCAAAAACGTCCTCGATCAGTCGAAGCAAATCTTTTTCTCAACCATGCGTCGACACTGTAGCAACTGCCGGACGGAGCAAGCATCAGGTACATGGCCATGTAAGTCAGGATTTGATCAAATCCGAAAAGCGTCCCTGTCAGGCGATGCAAATACATGAGTTGCAGGAACCACGCCAAAGGAGACGTGATCCTCGTCAAAAGCCCCAAAGCAAAGCATGCAGTCACGGCAATCGTGAAGCCATGGTGTATCCAAAGCAAAGTCGGGCTACTGATGAACCACAGGTAAGTCCTGCCGTAGTCAGAAA
>CAXGRW010000141.1:0-9959 GCA_964012125.1 uncultured Rhodopirellula sp. | reverse complement strand
GAGAAAGCGTTGGCTTCCCATGAAGCTGACGACTTGATTTGGGCCTTGCTTAATTCCAACGAGTTTCGATTTACAAGATAGCATGATGAACCGGCGAAAATTTATCTACAGCGTTGGCATGGCTGGTGTGTCCTTGCCATTCTTGAATTCGGCTTCCGCGGCGACGCGTGAACCCAAAGCGAAGTCGGTGATCAATGTCTTTCTTTCAGGGGGATTGAGTCAATTCGACAGCTTCAACATGGAAGTGGATCCAGCGGTGCTTGGCAGCTCGGAGATTATCAACAGCAATGTTGGCGGTGTCAGGGTGAGTCACTATTTTCCTACTCTTGCAAAACACATGGACAAGCTTTTGGTCATCAATTCCATGAAATCCAATCAGGGTGCCCATCCTGCCGGAATTTACAAGATGCTGACCAGCTATGACCCGCGTTCTTCTGTCACGCACCCTGAGCTTGGTGCGTGGGTCAGTAAGCAGCTAACCACCGAGATGGATAGCTTGCCGAACTTTGTCAGCATTGGGAAAGGTAGTGCTGGAACAGCTGGCTTTTTTCCCGGGCAGTGGGCTGCTTTGCCTGTTAAGAACACCCGGTCCGGTATTGATTGTGTGAATCGAAACTCCGCAGTTCAGGAAAGCCAGTTCGAGAAGCGTTTGGGGATTTTGGATGCATTGAATGAAGATTTTGATCAGAGCTACAGTACCAAGGACACCAAGGCCTATGTCGATACCTATCAGGGATCGCTCAGGTTCATGAAGTCGAAAGACATTGATGCCTTTGAGTTGGAAAACGAAAATGCGAATATTGTTCGTCTTTACGACAAACAGGAATTCAGTCGCAGTTGCATGTTGGCGGGGCGGCTGGTTGAACGCGGCGTTCGCTATGTTAAAGTTGAGCTAGGTGGCTGGGATTACCATGACAATATCTATGGAGAGTTACCCGCTAACGCCAGTAAACTTGATAAAGGACTGGCATCGTTGCTTGCCCATCTGAGCCAGAAAGGTCTCCTCGAGACGACACTTGTTGTTGTTTCCACAGAATTTGGACGCAAGCCCGGTGTGAATCCGAATAAGGGACGAGATCATCACCCCGACGGTTTCACTTGCCTGCTGGCGGGTGCGGGGGTCAAAGCAGGGCAGATCTACGGCACCACGACAAAAGATGGGCAATCGGCAGCAGACGATGTGCTGGAAGTGAGCGATTTCAACGCTACCATTGCCTGGGCTCTCGGGATTGATCCCGCATTTGAAGAAAAGAGCGCTAGTGGTCGCCCATTCACCTTGGCGAACCGTGGCGAGGCTCGAAAAGAGTTATTCACTTGACCGTTGGTCGCGTTCCATTTCGAGACGATCGGTGTCAAGTTTCTGCGATGCTTGCCCAGGCCCTGTCGTGAAAACCGCGTGGATTTCTCACTTTCGCCGGTGCTTGCGCGGACGTAAAAACGTTGCAGCCCGCTGCCGAGCAAGGGATCGACCATGGGGCGGATCAACTTTGAGTTGCCTGCGCCATCGTCAGCAAGCGGCGTAAATGGTGCCGCAATAAACGCAGCGCGTCTTCAAGCGTTCACATCATTTGCTGCACTTGGGTGCGGTTGCAGGTTGTCATCGCGCGATCTCCGTTTTGGATTTAGGCTTCTTCAAATCCGGTACTTGTTTCGCTTCTGTCTTGGGCAGCCATTTACTGTGCGAGGCAACCACTTCTGCATATCGTTTGTCATCCGCAAGGTTGTGCCACTCATTGCGGTCAGCATCGTGGTCGTAGAGTTCTTCGCTGCCATCTGCGTAGCGGATGTATCGCCAACGCTCGCTTCGTATGGCGTGGTTGCCTCGCATGTAGGTCATCACTGCAGGTCGGTCCCATTTTGCCTGTGGATCTCGCAGCAACGGTACGAGACTGTGTCCATCGCACTTTGAATCGGCGGGCAGTCCGCATATTTCCAGCAGCGTCGGATAGATCGCGGTCATATCCACCGGATAACCACAACGACTGCCGGGCGTCGTCACGCCTGGAGCAACCACGATGAATGGGATGTGATTGCTCTTTTCCCACAAGGCGAATTTTTCGATGTGCTCTTTCTCACCCAAATGAAAGCCGTGGTCTGACCACAACACGACGATCGTGTTGTCGCCTCGCGGACTTGCGTCCAGTGCGTCGAGCACGCGACCAATCTGAGCATCGGCAAAGGCGGCGCATGCTGCATACGCACGAATGAAGTTCTGGTAAGAGCCTTGTTGATTCTTCTCGAGATTCATCATGCCGTTCCAGAACCATTTCTTGTTGCGGACCAACGCTGCTGCACCGGGAGGAAGGTCGCTCCAATCGTCTGGATTCCGAGCGGGCAGTTCCATGTTGTGATACGGTTTGTGAAAATCAGCAGGAGCAAAGAACGGTGAATGTGGTTTGTATATTCCGCAAGCGAGAAACAGTGGCTTGTCGCGAGTTGGGTGGTTCAGTGCTTCGACACAGTATGCCGCAGTATGAAAATCAATCGAGTCTTCAACCTGTTTGGGCCACTGCCCCCAATCGGTGTTGCGGGAGCCATACTCTGGAGCGCCGTTTAACTTCATGGTTGGGTATTTCTGTGGACGCATGGGCTGGAAATCGCCGAACGAATCGTCATCGTGAAACGCTCCGTCCAGATGATGATGAAAAATCTTTCCAGCTCCACGCACATCATAGCCTGCTGCCATGAATTGCTGCATGATCGTTTTGCGATTGGGAACCGCGCTGCGCCAATCGCTCTTGTTGCCGTAAGCACCGGTCGTCGAGGGACGCAGTCCCGTTAAAGTGGCCACCCGCGATGGATTGCAAGCCGGCGAAGCACAGTAGGCCCGCGTGAACAGCGTGCCGCGACTTGCTAGTCGCTCAAGATTCGGTGTCTCAATCGGGGCTTCGGGATCAAGCAACGAGATCCAGTCGTTCATGTCATCTACGACGACGAACAATACGTCCGGAGAGACCGAGTTGTCCCCGGCCAGCACGGAATTGAGAGGGCTAAGAACTGCCACAATAAGAGAGGAAATCAGTGAATATCGGAAAGTGTTTCGGTTCATGCAGTGCCCGATGATGAGTCGTTTTTTGACAGCAATACGTTTTCTAGTCATTGGATTTTAGCCGTTCGTGACATGGCGAACAATTATATATCGAGCATAAAACTTGGGTTTTGACCACCCTCGATTTCCGGCTGCATGAGCAGGCAATGATCGAACCTGATTCACGACAGGATTTCCGCAATCGTGCCGCTGCTATCGGAGAACTTTTGGGCGGGGATGTCCAACGCATTCAGCAGCGTTAGGTAAAGGTTGGACAAAGGTGGCGCAGTTTCGCCCAAATCGTGAAATGCACCTTGTCGGATGCCAAGCTTTTCGCCCCCCATCAACATCAAAGGATAGTTGGTGTTGACGTGTGTTTGACTGTTGCTGCTTCCATAGAGCACGAGCGTGTTGTCGAGCATTGTTCCGTCGCCTTCCGACGTTTCCATAAGTTTCGTGATGAATTCAGCTAAAAGTTCTGCTTGGAATTTGTCGTACCTGCCGAGTTTTTCCAGATGAACTCCACCTTGTACCGCGTTGTGGGCAAGTAAATGGTGGGTGACACCGAGACCGAGGGTGATTGGAATGTTGTCCCACTTGCTGCTGTTCATGCTTTGAAGCATGTACGTTGCATAGCGAGTTGAATCGGTATTGAAGGCCAAATACAGGAGGTTGTACATCGTGCGGATGAAGGTTGCCGGATCCCTGACAGAGGCTTCAAGTGCCAGATCATCCGGCAATATTTGTGGTTTGGGCGTTGCCGCCCATCGCTCCATACGTTCGATCTCTTTTTCAACATCACGCAATGCATGCATGTAATGTTCGAGCTTTTGCGAGTCATCGCGTCCTAACTGGCGTTTCATATCGTGATACGACTCGAGGACGCGATCGATACGGCGTTGGTCTTTTCTTAATTGTTGCTGCTGCTTGTTGCGCAGAGCAGGGTCGGAATTGAACATGGCGTCATACAAACCGCGTAAGTTGTTCGTGGAAGGAATGCCGCGACCGAATCGATTGTACGAGAGGGTATTGGATCTTCCTTCACCCCCTAAGCCCCCTTCATTGCCAAGCACAAGACTCGGGTAGCGTGTTTGATGCCCGAAGATCGCCGCAGCGATTTGGTCAAGCGAAGGACTTTTAATCGCTGCGGTTGGGTTGCTGCCAGTCAGGAACGAGTCTGCTGTGCTGTGCCCACCAGCACTGACGCACTGCGGATGTTCGAGACCTTGCATGAAAGTGACACGCTTGGCCAAAGGATTAAAGGCGTCCATCGACTTGCCAAAACGCATCTTGCCGTCAACCAGAGTTGGGTACCAGCTCCAGTCTCCGTGCAAGGCAAAACCATGCCCCACATACAACGCCAGAAATCGCTTGGGTCTTTTAAATTCAGACTCTAAACCCATGCATTCGAGGAGCGGCAGGCTCAGCGTCAAGCCACCCGTACCACGAATAAATGTGCGTCGGGAAATATTCATTTTCTAAATTATCATCCCCTGTTGTCTCACTCGTCGATTCTGACGAATCTCCGTTGTAGCTTTTGATTCGTGAGCCTCGGCGAAAATTGTCCGAGGTGACGATTGCTTTGATCAGGCTACGCATTTTGTATCCACTCTTTTCGAAATCGGCTTGTACAGCCAGAAGTGTGTTTTCATCGCGATATGTGAGCGGCCTGCCTAGAGCATATGAGAGTAGATGACTCGTAAAAGCATAAGCGAATTGCTTGTGGCGATGCTTGAGGAGAAACTGTTTTAATGGAAGCAATCCGTCAGTTTCCTGTTGGTCAATCTTGACCTTCTTGACGACCGGACCAGCATTGCGGATTGTGTTTCGTGGAAGCCCTACCGCATCGAACCCTTCAATGGCAATTCCCCATGGGTCAATGTCTTTGTGACAGTCGTAACACGTTGTACCCGCCTTGAGATGCAAGTCCAACCTCTGCTTAACGGACACCGAACCGCCAGCTTTCAAATCGCTGGCCGCGTCCGGAAGCGCCGGCACGTCGGATGGTGGTTCTGACGGTGGATCACCGAGCAGCCGGGAACGTATCCAGACTCCCCGATTGACAGCGTGCGCATCCTGACCGTCCGAATGGGCCAACAACATTGCCGCCTGAGCCAACACACCGCCACCTCGATGAATGGGTGGCGTCACAGGCACAAATCTTGGTGTAAACACACCCGGGATGCCGTAATGTTCTGCCAAGGTTTCATTGGCCATGACAAAATCCGATTCGAGAAAACTCAGGCAACTCAAATCAGAGTTGAGAACGTGGGCAAAGAATTCGACGCATTCCTGTTTCATGTATTCCTTGATACGCGTCCCACGGACTTTGAACGCGGGATAGTAATTTGGATCGACCGCGATTTGATCGCAGCGAGTGAAATCGATCCATTTCGCGACAAAATCCTCTGCGAATCGACTTGCTCGTTTGTCGGCCAGCACGCGGTCGACCTGTTGTTCCATCGCGGAATCTTCAACTGGGGCATGTTCATTGGCTAACGCAATCAGCGGGGCATCGGGTATCCCGTTCCATAGGAAGTAGGACAAACGGGAGACCAGGTCGTAGTTATCCGATTGGTGCAAATACAAAAATCGTGGGTCACAGAGTATCGTGACAATTGAGCTACGCAGCGCTTCCACTTCACTGCTGCAAGCGGCAAACTCCTCTGCCCAGATCCTTTTCACGTGATTTGCGTCCGATTCGGATAACGGCCTACGCCATGCTCTTTGCGCAAACGCCTGCAACTTGCCGGGCATTTTTTCATTATCCAATTTTCCTTTGGTGAGGAAGGGTTGAATGGCCGCTGGGGGCCAGATCTCGAAAAACGGTGTTTCAAATTCCACTTTCTCGACAACCACATGTCCATGAGTTTTTATTGCATCTGGATAAATCGGCGGGCCTTTAGCCTAATTGCCATGTGTTCCGTTGTTCCCATTTGCCGAAGGAATCAGGCCGGGAGTATGGCCGAATGCCTTGATCCATTGTTCATCGGGCCGCACGAGATAAATCGGCTCAGTCCACATGAATCGTGCCGGTAGGGGAAAGCCTTCGAGTTGGTTGTGATTCACAATGGTAAGTGTGCGGAACTTCAACCAGTAACCTGGGCTTCGATCTTCAGCGACGATGGGATCCGAGACAACGCCGAGGTGATCTTCCAATGTTCCGAACAATTCGAAGTGCTGCGGGCCTTCTTTGGCAGCTACGGTGATAGGATCCACCAGCTTGTAAGGGTGTTTTCCGGACTGATCCAGGTACACACCGATTTCCTGCGGCGTGCGCGGCTGGCCGTTTTCAGGTGGTTCGTTGCGTAGAGTCAGCCTGATTCGGAACCTTCCCTGACTCCTGTTCTCACGCAGGAACATTCGGTACTCGTGCTTGGGGGGGATCGGGATTTCAAAGTCATCGCCGATCCACTGTGGACCTTCGTACAACCGCCGATGCCCCAAGTAGAGATAGTTATCGCCCGCCCAGTGGCACTTTTCCCAATCATTGTCAGCGATGCGAAAACATCTGGGCGGGCCGCTTCGATGTTTGGAATCGCACGCTCGATAACCTGCTCGACCGCAGTCGCATAGAGCTGTAGGTAGGAACCGGAAAGATCGAGTCGCGTCTGCACGGAATAGCCATGCTTGTCGACCGGATCGCCGATTAATTGACCGGCAATATGCTCATGCGTTTGCAATAAGTCCTGAAGACTGTTTGCGAGCTGAATATTTGTCAGGTGCATCAGAGGATCCGGCGTTGCGCTCGATTCAGCTGCATACCTTTCGAGTTCCGGAATGATTTCTGCGAGAAACGCCTGTCGCTGATTATCGGTCGGCTGTTCAGCATCCTCTGGAGGCATGTCTCCACGCTGGATGTTTTGCACGACTTCTGTCCAGAGTTCGTGATTATCTTCATTCACAGGTAAACGAAGCTGATCCAGTTGAACGTCCGCCTTTATTTCATTCTCGCTATGGCAGTTCACGCAATGGGTCCGCAAAAAAACGTGATCTTGGTGCCCGCCAGCAACCGCCAAATGCTCTGCCAAAGCCGCCATTGCGATAACAAGCGAAATGCATCGCTGGCTCATGGAATGACTCATAGACAGTTCACTTCCGTATTTCGCCTGAACGTATCTGAACGACACTCGACGCTCGGATCGAGTTGTCCCGACATACAGCCAAGGCCTGACTTCATGGAACATGCAGCTTTGGGAAGCAAGTGATCTTACCATCTAGTGGGATCTGAAGGCGCGTCAAGACCGGTGCCTGGCTCAAGTGGTATGGTAACAGCTTGCAGATGCTTCGATGGTGGCTGGTAACTCGGTACTCGCCCGATTCGCAAGGTGTGTCAGGCGGCTCGAACTTTTGCTCGAGACAAGCTTCCAACGTGAAGGAATGAACGGTAACGTAATCGATGTTGACCAAGTTGTAGCTGGCCGTGAGATCATCCATTATCAGGTCAGAGGTGATGTTTCATCGCCTATTGTTTCATTCTGAGTCCTTCGCCACTGGAACTGGCACGTGAATGGAACTGGCACGTGAAAGAGTTCGCATGTGATCTCTCCAACCTTCAGCCGATTAGCTGTGAAATGGGGCCTGCTTTTTATCGAGTTCGCCGGACTGACGAGATGTCAGATTGAACGGCCTGAAGCGACCCTAAGCGGCTTCAAGAAGCGTTTCCTACAGGGCATTGATCGGCCTGCCCTTCATGTCGAGGCATTGATTTGTGTTCAACTTCCCCCCAGAGATACGATGGTCGAAAAGGGCCTGCGGCCGGCAGCGGTGTGCTGTTTATCGGCATTGTTGCTGGTATAAACGATGAGCAGGGTGTCCAACATGCTCCCATTTCCTTCAGGCGTTGATTCGAGCCTCTCCCACTGCTGGAACTCTCTTAGCCATGTAACTAATGCCAATAGGGCCGCAAAAAAATCCACGGATCGCAATTGTTCCGCAGCTTTTGTTTCTTGAGTGGAGGATAACAGACTTGAACCGATGACCTACGCGTCTCTGCGTTCGTCGTATCCACTGATTACCGCGCAAGTTTGGGGAAGCTCAGGTACACTTGTGCGGTGCTCTCGATTGAATATCCTGCCCGTTTTCTCCCTCCGTTGAACGCCAGTCCTAACTGCCTCGGCCATGAACATGAAACCCGTCTTTTGGATTTGCCTTTTCACACTGCTGACATCCCACGTCGTTTCGGCGGGAGACTGGCCGGCCTACCGTCACGATGCAGCCCGGAGCGGTTTCACGTCAGAGCCTCTCCCTGACTCCTTGACGCTCTGCTGGTCGTATCAGGCACTGCATCCACCTCGCACTGCTTGGCCGCGTTCGCAACGCATGACCTTCGACCGAGCGGCGCATCCGATCGTTGCCAATGGGCGGCTTTTTTTCGGCGACAGTGTTACTGGAACGATTGAAGCGTTGAACGCAGCCACCGGGGTTCGGCAATGGAGTTTTCCGACACGTGCGCCAGTGCGATTTGCGCCGGTGTGGCATCGGGGAAAAATCTACGCGGCCAGCGACGACGGGTTTCTGTATTGCCTGAACGAAACCGACGGAAGTTTACTTTGGAAGAAACGCGGAGGCCCGGCTGATGCGATGGCATTGGGGAACGCCCGAATGATTTCACGCTGGCCGGCGCGAGGTGGACCGGTTGTGTATGACAACATCGTTTATTTTGCCGCCGGCATCTGGCCGTCGGATGGAATCAGCCTTTACGCCCTTGATCCCGACACCGGTGAAACCCTTTGGGTCAATGACACCGCTGGCTCGATCTATATGGGACAACCTCACGGCGGAGCCTATGCCAAAAGCGGCGTCGCCGCCCAAGGTTACCTTGCTGCAAGTGAGGAACAAATCTTCATGGCTACCGGACGCGGCGTGCCTGCTGCTTTCGATCGGGCGACCGGCGAATTTCAATACTTCCACCTCCAGGCCAACACGCGACTGGGCGGTGCAGACATCGTGTTGAGTGACAGGTCATTCATCAATAACGGCTACGCCTTTGATCAGAAGGCTGGCGCGACCGGACAGAAACTAGGAATCGGACCAACCGTCGCCACGCCGGGCGGACTGGTCTGCAGCGTCAAAGACAAACGCCTTGAGTTTAAGTGGGAGGATCTTGAAAAAGTCGATCGCCGAGGAAAGCCATTCACGGTCCGAGGCGTGAAGCAGTTGTTCAGCACCGCGCAGCCAACAGGGACCAGTGCTGTCGTTGCCTTGGATAAGATTGTGGTCGGCTCAAGCGGCAAGGTCGCCCTCTCGATGCTCGGGCAATCCGAGGAGATCTGGAGCGCCGCCATTTCAGGCACGGCACACGGTCTCGCAATCGCCGACGGACGACTGTTTGTCAGTACCGATTCCGGCGCGCTGTATTGCTTTGCAAAGCAGCAGAACGGTCCGCGGATTCACGCCGCCGAGCCGATCTCGAATCCCTACCGATCCAACGAGCCTTTTGCGGAAGCCGCCAAAGAAATCCTGCGCCAGTCCAACATTGACAAAGGTTACTGTTTGGATCTGGGTTGCGGTGACGGAGCGCTCGCATTCGAGCTTGCAAAACGAACGGACCTGTTCATTTACGCCATCGATCCGGACCCTGCCAACGTGACGAGGGCACGCGAGAATCTGACGCGAGCCGGGCTGTATGGTTCGCGCATCATGGTTTTGCAGGCCGACCTTGAGGATACAAAACTGCCCATCTACTTTGCCAACCTGATCGTTTCCGCGCAATCGATTAGTCGTCCGCTTAGCGACGCAGCTAGGTTGGAAGCCGATCGTAGCCTGCGGCCGTACGGAGGTGTGCTGGCTACCGGAAAACCCGGCAGCATGAACGTTTTCACCCGCGGCCCACTGGAAGGCGCTGGTGAATGGACCCATCAGTATGGGAATCCAGGGAACACCGCTAACTCTGCCGACGAATTGGTCAGCGGCCCGCTTGGCATGCTTT
>CAXGRW010000140.1:0-9980 GCA_964012125.1 uncultured Rhodopirellula sp. | reverse complement strand
GGATATGCACCACCGGCGACCTCTGATCACCCCCGCGGGCCGAATGACCGGATAGAAATTTCTGGGTCGCCCAAGTCTGGGTCGCCCAAGTCTGAGTCGCCCAAGGGAGAGCTTGCAGAGTTCATTCGCCGTCGTGGCCGGTGTCGCTTCGTAGGACATACTGCAACGAATCCTTGCAGCAATCGTCACAAATTGCGTTCATCACGTCTGGCAGCGTTTGGACTTCGTCAACTTGAATCGCATCGCGAAAGGCTGGCCGAGGCAGGACTGGCTGGACCGATGCGTCCTGAAAGGAAGCAGCCGACAAGCCCGCCGGTTTCGGGAGCGTGGCATCCGTGTTGGCTGGTTTTTCAATAACCGTATTCATGCGATCGTCTCGTGCTTGTGTTGTGGCTTGCTTGTTGTTTGGTTAAGCCAGCTGGTGCACGACGTCTTGCCGCATCCTGCCAGTTGCCGGGGATTATCCCAGCTTAAATCTAATGGTATTTGTACCAAGTCCTAAACCCTCAGGAATTTTTCTTGGCACTGAATACCCCAATCCGGGTCTCGGTGAGCACCTACTTCTTTAGAAATGCTCTTCGTCTACACGTTCGTTCCGAATGGAACGCTCCGCACCTTCTACCTTTGCAACACTTTAGGTGTGTTGTCTTGCCAATGGCAACCAACACACTCCGAGGGATGCTTGCGAGCGTCTTTGGATTCCGCCGCAGAAAGAGCATAACGCCCACCAGAAGTGTTGGCGAGCGTTCACAGCTTCAGTTTTCACAGATGTGCGGCACGTCTTGGACACTACGTGCGCGGGATTCGTCGCGATCGCCTAAAAGTGTGGGGGACTTCGGCATCAATTGATGGATCTGACGTGTTCGTCGCTCCGAGATGATCTGGCGGGCCGCAAAAGCGTAAGCAGGGCAAGTTGATCGTTCCTCAGCGGTGAGGGAGCAGAACGCACCGTTCAGTTCTAAAGGTGTGCGACATTACCATTTTGAGTCCGGCCGGCGTCGTCACAGAACTGGGCCTGAATCGACTGGATCAATCCTCTGCAGCCGGAGTACCGGGGATCGCAATTTTTTCGCGTGAATTATCACCCTTCGGAGAACCCGCACCAAGTTTGGCAAGATAGGCAAGACATTAAGGTTTTTGCTCAAGTTGCCGATGAAAACATAATCGGCGGGTACGTGCTGCGTTGTTGCCCGAACCGATCGAGGTTGAGGTGATTTCCGTTCCATGCTGTATTGCACAGTTAGAAGAGATTTAACGATGTGGTGGACAACTGATAATCGAGTGGAGCGTCAACCGACTCGGTTCGTTGAGTCAATTCCACCGCAAAAACTCTTGAAAGCTCTGCCGACGCGAAAGGCCCAGAAACGGCGGCACGCGAAGCTGCCAATTAGCCCGGATCAGGCCGCGGCAAATCTTAGGCTTCAGGAATCTAACGCGAATTGCACCGCTGAGGTGCCAAGGCTTAGGAAAGACATTCGTTCCTTGGAATCTGCACTTCTGAATGTGGTCAGCCAAAATGACGCCGCTAAGTGCTCGATCGACTCGTTGCAATGCGAAAAACGCCAGCATCTTGAAAAAATAGATCAGCTTGTAGCTGAGCTTCGCACTTTAAACTCTGAAAACGAACACACGGAACGGAGAAAACGCGAGCAGCGTGAGTGGCTAACGATCTCGGCTGAACTGGCAAACAGTCTTGCGGGTCACACAGCTAAGCAAAAACATGATGCTGAACAGCATGTTTCTGAGTTGAAGGAAAATGTTGAGCAACTTCGTTCGGATAATCGGAACCTGACTAATTTGCTGGAGTTAGCGAGCCAAGAAAACAGAATCTTCTCTGATGTGATTTGCGATATGGAATCACGGCAAGAAAGTGAACTGCGCGAGGCAAACGAACAACTCAGGTTGTTGAAGAACCGCCTGAGCCAGGATGGCGCGGCCGATCGTTCGCAGGTTCAGCAGCTGAATATCAGGATAGTTAGCCAGGCCGCACAAATCCGTTCGTTGCAAAAACAGTTGGCAGACGCCCAAAGCAGCGCTCCCTCGCATGGTAACGGATATGAAACGATCCTTGACGACCAGCCGATCTCTGAGAATGCCTCAGGCACTGATTTGTACACTGATTTGGACACTCAGTTGAATGAACGTCTGGAAAATAGCCTACAGGCTGCACGCGTCGAACTTGACTCTGCAGTCCACGAGCTTAAGTATGCGAACGCCGAAGCAAACCGTTTGCGAGAATATGCCGAACAAGTTGAGCAGCAATACGATTCTGAATTTCACCATGTCGTTCAGGTCGCTGAACTGCATGCGACTCTTGCTGAAATGCTCGAGCAATCAAGAGGATCTGTGGGGCTCGTAACGCAGTCGCAGGTGGAAAGTCTGCGTGAAGAGCAACTTCCCAACGCACAAAAAAGTCTCGATGATCTGGTTGCTCAAAATCACGAACTGACAGATGCTTTGAAGGAAGCAGAAAAACTCCAAAAGAGCAGCGCGTTAACGTCGGAAAAACTCGACTCGCAAACGCAGGAAATTCGTGACCTCAATCACGAATTGGGTAAGCTCCGTGAATCGCAGGCAAGTCTGTCAGGCGAAAACGAAACACTATCAGTATTCAATCAAGACTTGGAACGACGTTTGGAAGTTTTGACGCATCAACTGTCTGAAGCCGAGCAAGCAAGAGCTGATGACAAGGCGGAATGGGATAAGCTATTGGCCCACCATGAGGGTGGAACACACGTGGCGAACGCCGAATGTAAACTTGTAAAAAGTCAACTCGAAGAACAGCGAGTCGGATTCGAGTTCAAGTTGAAGCAGCAACTGGAAGTGATTAGGTGTCTCCATGCCGACGTTGGTGCTGCCCGGGGATTGCAGTCCCAGTTGGAGAGAAAGCTGGATGGCGAAATCCTCAACCGCCAACTTGCTGAACAGGAGATAAAGCTTGCCAGACAGGAAGCTGTTCGGACCATCGAGTCCCTCTCTGCAGTTCCCGAGCAATTGACGGCTGACCCCAATGAGGTTCGTGATGAGCCCGGTGATGAATCTTCAATTCAGGCCGCTGCTTGATTTAAAGCTGCAGTGCATCCACACCGTCTCTTTTAAAGGGTTGCCTCTCTGGAGTGACAAGGCCGGTGAAATCCATCGCCGAAAGCGTGCACTCCCGGCTGGCATTGTGAGTTTAGTCTTGACGTGTCTCGCTCACTTTCATGATTGGATTATGCAGTCCTTCAAGCATTTGAGTTCTGCTGGTACACATGAACATCGCGTTGTGGGAAGGGGATGCTTACCCCTGCGTTGTCAAATTCCTGCTTCACAGTGTGCATTAAATCCCAATACACAGACCAGTAATCCTCGGTTTTCGTCCAGGGACGACAGATCAGGTTGACGGATGAATCACCTAGTTCATTCACTCTGATATTTGCTGCGGGGTCTTTTAGGACTAATGGATGGTTTTCCACCACTTTTGCGAGGATGTTTTTTGCCTCGTTAATGTCGTCGGTATACCCAATTCCAAACACGAGATCCACGCGTCGTGTTGTGCTGGCAGTCGCATTCGTGATGGTGCCACCCCAAATGTCATTGTTTGGGACAATCATGAGTTTGTTATCAAAGGTTCGGATGTGGGTTGAAAACAATGAGACGGAGTCGACGTTCCCGGAAACTCCTGCAGCTTCGATTACGTCACCAACATCAAAGGGGCGGTAGGCAAGGATCAACAGGCCACTGGCGAAATTGCTGAGCGTCCCCTGTAGAGCGAAGGCAACAACGAAGCCCGCAGCACCCACTGCGGCGATCAAAGGGGTGATGTCTATTTCGAGTGCAGCCAAACCAATGATGAAGCCAACCACCATCGAAAGTTGCTTCGTGAATGAGCTAAGGAAGTTGACCAATAATTGCGACACCCCTTTCACGCGTGACGCACCGCGGCGGACAAAGTTCGCCAGAATACTTGCACCAAAATAGGACACGCATAGGATGACTATGAAGCGAATGAGATTCCATGCCCAACGCTTCCCACCCTGTTCTGCGACCACCCAACCGATGAACATCTGCCACATTCCACTTGCAGTAGTGACTTCCATCGCAACGCCAGTCAAAGCGTCGTTGTATTTGCGGTAGGGAGTGGGGTCGCCTCCTTTGAGCGCCAGACTGGCTAATACGACCTCAAACTTCTGAGAGATCTCGGTTTTTTTTAGTGTCAACTCGGTCAGTTGGCTGGAAAGTTGGTCTCGTTGTTCACTCAGAGATTCAACCGTAGGAGCTTGGGATGAATGCGGTGCTGATTCGTTTGCAGACGCTTCGGTGCTTTGGGTACCCGTGGGCGAGAATGGTGGGACGGGTGGGGTGCTATTGGAGGTGCCCGGATCAGGGTTTTGCTGATTACTTGTAGCTAGGTTTTCAGATTTGTCGTCATCAGAAGCTTCCGTTGGGGCAGGTGACGAAGCTTGCTGGGGCTCTCTGGCGTTCGCATCTTTTAGCTTGGAAATTTGTTCCGTGATTTGTTCGATACGTAGGTGGATCGTTGTAATGTTCTCGACATTGGTCTTGAGAAGATTCTGCCAGCCCTTGGCTTCAACCTCCAACTCCGCGACGGTGAGTGGTTTGACAAAGAGTTTCAGGTGGGCCGTGGTGACATTCGGGTTGACGGTAACGGCTTTTGCCGTAGCCGGATCCGTGTCTTCGCCAGTCGGTTTAGCCGCAGTTTGTCCGCTTGTTTCAGCAGAAGGTGCGTTTGCCTCTGAATGGTTGGTTTGACACCACGCGGTTTGAACCTCGAGAACTTGACACGTGACCGCCGCGAGCATGGCAACACGGAAAGAAAGTTGGTGGAGTAGCAGTTGACGAGACATGAGACGTGCCGTGGAGGAGGAGATACATCTGAACAATCAAGTTTCGCAGTTTTTGGATTGTTTTGCCATGGTTGGTCATGTTGGAATTTCGAGGAACTGTTTTTCCGGTGATTTTTCGTTTTTGGCGGTGTTTGGGCTGAGGTGTAGCCGCATGATCCGTGGCATTTATGGTTGAAGCTTTTTGACCCAAACTTGAGCGAGGCTGGGGTGAAAAGATATCCCGCGGACCTCTGGACCCTTCGATGTTTGGTTTTCGCAGTTTCGGTGTGCCGGAGAAATTTAAAACAAACAGAGAAACACTCTGAAATTGGCTGTTCGGCCGACGCCAGAAGCCTCAAATTGTTTATACTGCGCCCAACGGCAGTGCTGGATCAGGACGCTATGGCAGACGTAAACACGAATGCGTGACGTCGGGTTCTGCCCGCGAAACGGTGTCTGCACCAAACGGTGTTTGCGGCGAACGGTGTTTGCGGCGAACAGTGTTTGCGGCGAACAGTGCTTGCGTCGAACAGTGCTTGCATCGAGAGGTGAGTCATGGAAGAGGTCTCAATCAGGTTCGATCTGGTCGTGGCCCCCAAACGTGTACTCGATGGCCATATCGCGGGCGTTGTCGAGATTTGGGATTCCCACCTGCATGCCGCGGTCGGCGATCCTGCAAAATGAGACTTCCGTTGTCCTTCCATCCGCTTCGTTCTTCAGTCACGGCAAACGGCACAACTTGTTAGGCGATAACCGGAATCGACAATTTCTCGACGCTCAAGCGTTAGCGAGACTCGCGGCTGTACCTTTGTTTGCCAGACGGCCGATGGTAGGCGGTGTTTCGGGGATGCACGCTAGTCCCCATCGTGGGTCCAGTGTGGAATTCGCGGAGTATCGCAGGTACGTCCCCGGTGATGATTTGCGACGTCTGGATTGGCGGGCCTACGGAAGGACAGATCGTTATTACGTCAAGGAGTTTGAGGCAGACACCAATCTTCGGCTTTGCTTGGTGGTGGACACTAGCGGGTCGATGGGGTTTGGCTCGGGAGACGTGAGCAAAATTGAATATGCTCGACGCTTAGCCGGATCACTCGCATATCTGGCGGTTCAGCAGGGTGATGCCGTTGGCTTGACCTGCATGGGAGCTGATATCGTTCGAGCGTTGCCGCCAAGGCGAACTCCTTCGCACTTGAGGGGATTGAATGACATCTTGGAGAACGCGACGCCAGAAGGTGAAACCGGTCTCGTGGAACGCTTGCATGAGTTTGCCGAGACGACTCGGGGCAGAGCACTGGTGGTGATTATCTCGGATTTGTTTGTTAATCCCCCTGAGTTGCGTGAAGCCTTTGACCATTTGAGGTTTCGCAAGCATGATGTGTCCGCTTTCCATTTGATGGACCCGCAGGAGATTTCTTTCGACTTTCGCAGACCGACGCGTTTTGTTGATCTTGAAGGTGGTGTTTCCCTATTCGCAGATCCCAGCGAGATCATGGATCGTTATCAACAAGCAATGGTTAACTATCTAGCAGAGGTGCGGAGAATCGTGCTTGAAACTGGTGTGGACTATCACCGCTGCAGTCTTGATGGCGACTATGAGCAAGTGTTGTTCGACTTCCTTGTGCGGCGAAACACGGGGCGGGGCGGTCGATGAGTTTTTTGCAACCGGCAATGTTGATTGCGTTGCCACTGATTGCACTGCCAATCGTAATACACCTGATCAACCAAAGACGTTTCCAGACCGTCCAGTGGGGAGCAATGCAGTTTCTGCTTGCTGCCAATCGTATGTCTCGCGGATATGCGAGAATTCGACAGTGGTTGATCCTCGCGGCTCGAACGCTGGCGGTTGCTGCCTTGATCTTCGCAATCAGTCGCCCGCTATCCAGCGGATGGTTGGGAGTCGCGGGTGGTGGCCAAGTAGATACCACAATCATTTTGCTGGACCGATCACCGAGCATGAGTCAGGCTGGCCCAGGCGGGGTGTCAAAGCTCGAGGCCGGGATTGCAAAGTTGGTTGATTCTCTCGAAACACTGGGAGGCAACCGTTACCTCCTGATAGACAGTGTCAATCAAGAACCCGTTGAGTTTGAAAAGCCCAGCGATCTGCTGCAGATGCCAGAGACTCGCTCAGTCAGCGCTTCGGCTGATTTGCCATCCTTGTTAGAGGCTACCGATCGCTACATCAGGGAAAACCGACCAAGTCGAGCTGAAGTCTGGATGCTGAGTGATGTGAGACGCAACGACTGGAAAGACGACAGCGGTCGGTGGGACGCGATCCGCGAATCACTGGTTGAGTTGCCGCAGATGGTGCGATTTCATCTGCTTGCTTATCCAGAAATTGCCACCGGCAATCGCTCCTTGGCGGTCACGCAGGTCCGCAGAGTCGAAGACGGTGATGCGGCCAACCTGCTGATCTCGCTGCAAATCGATCAGGATGAGAAGGACGCTGCCGTGACGACACTTCCAGTTTCGTTGGAACTCAACGGGGCCCGTTCTGTCTTTAACGTTGAACTCAGCGGCAAGGGGTCAGAGTTGGTAGAGCATCCAGTGATGCTCGATGGTGGCACGTCGCGCGGCTGGGGACGTGTTTGGCTACAAGCTGATGCCAGTGCCAGTGATAATGAATTCTATTTTGTTTTTGACAAGGAACCGCCCAGGAAAACGTTGGTCGTGAGTGACGACCCTGCAAAGGTACGGCCTGTCGAGTTTGCGGCCGCCATTTCACCGGATTCGTCAGTGGTTTGTGAATCTGTTAGCATCACTCCCGACGATCTGGTTTCGCAGGATCTTGAAAACGTTTCGTTAATCGCGTGGCATGTCGCGATTCCGGGTGAGGATGAAGGGTTGCACGCGGTCTTGAAGGCGTTTGTGCAGCGTGGAGGACAACTAATATTTTTCCCTCCAAAGTCTCCCACCTCAGCCGGATTTTCCGGTGTCAGCTGGGGATCATGGCAGGAGCCACAGACGGTTCGTGTCGGGTCCTGGGTAGGGGACCAAGATCTGTTGTCCCGGACACGCAGCGGCGATGCGCTGCCAGTGGGTGAATTGAAGGTCACGCGACATTGTGATTTGAAAGGTGAGTTCCGATCGCTGGCAGTACTCGATGGTGGGGCTCCCTTGCTTGCCAGAGCAACGACTGATCGCGGGGGTGTCTTCTTCTGTACCACGACAACCTACGCCGGTGACTCATCCTTGGCGACTGCGGGAGTCGTGCTTTACGCAATGATTCAACGGGCTGGGGAAGCCGGAGCCAAGACCCTTTCGAGTACCAAGCAGGTAATTGCTGGTGATGCCGAAATTGGTGGGATGCAAGGTTGGGAGCAGTTGGCTGGAAGCACGGATGGCCTCTCAAGTACTTATGCGTCCACCGCAGGTATCTATCAAGGTGAGGGGGCACTGCTTGCGATCAACAGGAGTGCGGGGGAAGACGCCCCGACGATCGTTCCAGCTGAACGCGTTGAAACGCTATTTGCCGATCTTGATTTCGATCGTGTCAATCAAACCGCCGATAACAATAGTAGCTTGATTCAGGAGATCTGGCGGCTGTTTTTGATCGTTGTGTTGCTTGCGTTGATTGCCGAGGCTGTGCTGTGCATTCCTAAACGGATTACCGCAAATGATGCCGTTGCGTCATTTGGTGGCGCAGGAACAGCACAGGTGAGTCACATGAGTGGTTTTAGCGACGCGAGTGCAGAACCTCAGACCGACGATGTTTCGGTTGGAGGTGTGGCTTGAGTGGGTTTCAACACCTGACTTTCCTCGCGACTCCCTTCTCGATCACGTTGTCGGTCTTGGCGGTGCTGGGGACCTGTGCGGTCAGTTATTACGCATGGCTGCGGAGTGGGCGTCTGCAATCCGTTGCCAAGTTGGAAGTTTTGCGAGTGTTGATTGTCGCTATGATTGCGGTATTGTTGAATCAGCCAGAGTGGATCGAAGAGTACCAGCCTGATACCAAGCCGACGATTGCGATCCTTTGGGACGATTCTCGTAGCATGGAAACACGCGATGTCTTGGTTGACGGAGCAGCGGGAAAAGAAGCCATCACGCGTGCTGAGGCGATCAAGCCTTTGCTGGAGTCCTCTGCCTGGTCGGCATTAGATGAGCGTCTGAATGTTGTGTTGCAGCCGATAAGTAGCGCAGGGACCGCGTTGGAGGAAGAGGGAGAGAAACTTGGGTCGAACGATGGCGATGACTCAGTTGAGGCAAGGCCCAGCGTTACCAATCTTACCGTTACCAATCTTAAAGACCCGTTGCTGGAAACCGCAGAAAGAGTCGGGCAGTTGATGGGGATTGTGCTGGTTTCTGATGGTGACTGGAATGACGGTGAGCCTCCTGTTGAAGCTGCCTCGCGTTTGCGAACCAAGCAGGTTCCGATATTTACTGTCGCTGCAGGTAGCCCCAATCGTTTGCCCGATGTTGAACTGCTTAGCGTCGATATTCCGACGTTCGGAGCGGCTGGTAAACCAGTGCGGATCCCGTTCACCATTGACAGTTCTTTGCCTCGGGATTTCGTCGCAACGGTCACGATGGAAGTTTCGAATGGAGATAAACTGACCAAGGAAGTCCGAGTCACTGCGATGGGTCGCACCTACGACGCGTTCAATTGGAAGACAACGGATACAGGTGACTTCACGGTCTCAGTGTCGCTTCCCAAACAGGCTGACGAAACAATTGCCGATAACAATGAGCAGGCAGCACCGATTGTTATCCGTGAAGAACAACTGAAAGTGCTAGTTGTCGAGTCTTATCCACGATGGGAGTATCGATACCTGCGTAACGCGTTGTCGAGGGATCCTGGAGTTGAGGTGTCGTGTTTGCTGTTTCATCCGGGGTTGGAAAAGGTTGGCGGGGGATCGCAGGACTACATTCAGTTATTTCCCGAAGCGATTGAAGATTTGGCAACCTACGATGTCGTGTTTCTTGGTGATGTTGGCCTGGATGACGATCAGTTGACCGAAGAGCAGTGCGAGTTGTTGAAAGGTCTCATTGAGCAACAAGCCAGCGGCTTGGTGTTCATGCCCGGGTTGCAAGGGAGGCAGTTCAGTTTGAAGGGCACGGCACTTGAAGAACTGAATCCTGTTGTGATGGATGAATCTCAGCCAGGGGGCTGGGGCTCACGAACTGCCGGGCACTTTGAGTTGACCGAAAGAGGTCGTG
>CAXGRW010000139.1:0-10006 GCA_964012125.1 uncultured Rhodopirellula sp. | reverse complement strand
CGACAGCCTTGTACCGCCGTTCTGACCCAAGCGGTGATCTGAGCGAGTGTGTTCCTGTCTCGGAGTGCCATCACTTCCTCATCTTTAAGGATGATGTCCACCGATGGCAAGGCTCTTAATTTTTCGGCTTTTGTCACAGTTGAGGTTCGGCGGTTTCGGGTTCAGATCGGGCGGGCATACCTCTACCTTGAATGCGAGCATCGCCGTTGCGTACTGTAATCGCTGACTTATCGCAAAATTCAAGCAGCGGGATAGCATGTTTGCGGGTAATGCCCCAATGGTCGCGAATTTCAGCCACTGAACATTCCGGGGACTCAATGAATAATTCACGCAGTTCACTGCAAAGAACGTTGAACGATTGTTGAGAGATAAAGAAACCGTGTCCTAAGTCAATGAGGATTCGCTGTTGTGTCGCGAAGCGAATCAGGGACGCAACCGTGTCAGAGGGACTTTCCAAGGCCGCTGCTGCCTCTTTGAGGGTGGGCGGTTTTCGCTCGTCTCGATACAGCGACAGCAATTGGTTCATGCGATTGAGTTGTTTCTTCGACAGCACCGTCTGTTCTGATGGGACTGCGATCATTCGATTGACGCGGACCACCTTCTTATCCTTGATGAGCTGCGTCAGAACCGTGTGAGTCGTTTCGGTGGCAGCAATTGGCGTGGCACGTTGTATGACTGATCTTTCATCAAGCCATGCGTCATCCATGGATTCGGCTTGATGGGCTAGAACTTTTAAGATGAATTTTGACAGGCGTTCTAGCAGCGATGGGGATGTGAGGATCTTCCCATCAGCAGAATTAAGCAACGCTCCACTTTCGATACAGGAGGTGACTGCTGCTTGGAGTTGTTTGGGGGCGAGGTCAAGTTGCGCCCGTAGTTCGAGCGAATCGACAGGACACTCGCCAAGGAACTCAATCCAGGCCGTTATTCGGTCCGCAGCCGAGGCGCCTCGGAGTTGTGCCCCGAGCTTTAAAAGTCTCGTTGTTTGCTTCGCAGCGGGTTGCACACTGCCAAGGATCCGTCCACCGGCGAAAGAGCCTACAGGATACGGCCTGCGAAACAGGCAAGCTTGGCCAGGGGTGGCAACCACAGGTTGCTCAAGATCAACAATGACAACCTCGGAGCCACCGGCAGGGATGCTTCGTGGTCCGAAAATCCGTGCCGCTGTCGCGCTGGTCGCCGTATGAAACTGGATCGTGGTCGGGCATTTGATCTCGCCCGCATCGACAAACATTTTTAACTCGACCAGGATGCGACTGGCGGGCGAATGTGTGTCTTTGGACACCAATTCATCGCCTCTCGCAAGCTCACCTGCCGACACACCTGCCAAGTTCAGAGCCGTTCGAACACCAATTCGGGATTGAGTTGCATCAGAGCCGTGGACTTCGATTTCACGTACGCGGACAAGCTGCCCCGTCCGGGCAATCTGAAGCTGGTCACCAACCTCCAATACACCGCTCCATGGTGACCCTGCCGCTACGCACCCGCGACCCTCTACGGTGAACACCCGGTCGATCGGCATTCGAAAATGACCCGTTGCGGCACGTTCTGTTGTTCTTGCCATCTCGGACAACAGGGTTCTCAAGTCGTCCAAGCCCTCGCCTGTTACGGATGAAAGTGGAACTCTGGGTATGTCTTCGAAGCCAAACTCTGCCAAGAACAATTCGAGTTCTTCGGCCAACTCCAGTTGGGTGCTTTCGTCAACCAAGTCGATCCGCGACATGGCAACGATTAGTTTTGAAACACCGAGCGATTGCAGGATCGCCGCATGTTCTAGCGTTTGAGCTTGGATGCCCTGATCGCAGGCAACCACTAACAAACCAACGTCAACGGCAGACACGCCTGCCAACAGATTGCCGATGTACTTCTGGTGGCCGGGCGCATCAATCAAAGCGAATTGATCTGAACCATGAGTGAACGTCGCAAAGCCCAGATCAATGGTGATCCCGCGACGCTTTTCCTCAGGGTGGCTGTCGGTATCCACGCCGGTCAACGCCGCTACCAGCGAGGTTTTGCCATGGTCAATGTGACCAATCACGCCAATGATGGTGTAACTCATCGAGCGGTGCCAAAGGAATGAAATGAGATGGCAAGTCGGTCAAGAATTGGCTTCCGAACCCCGCCCCTCTCAGTTTGGCGAATCAATCACGGTATCGCTAGGACCAACTCACATGCCTTTCTTCAATCCCTTCGAGATCTGACGGTTTGTCAGGCAAGTTTGGCTGAAAGTGACTTTAGGGGGACTTGTTGACGGCTGAGATCTAGCGGTTACACTAAGCTTATTGAGAATCAGTTGCAACAAGGCTGGTGTACGCATTCTTGCGTTTAAGCCATGCTGAGGCACGGAAGCGGGTCTGGCTGCTGACTCCGGGGGGGCCTCCTGCCGTGGGGACCGTCTCCATGGCCGGACTATTTACTGAGCGGAACTGGGCACCAAGTCAAAGGCGACACCCATGTATAATGAAACCATCTTGAACGTGTTCCCGGCCGCAGACGATCTGCACCGTCTGGTAATCGCTGTTCAGCAAGACGAGGGGCATACAGCAAGTCGCTTGGTACTCCGGCAAGAAACCTATGCAGACGATGTTGGCTGGTTCGTTCAGAGTTGTGTGGCAATCGAACCAGAGCAAGTTGCTGGGCTCAAGATGGCACTCTCAAGTCAGTCGGCAACCCGAATCAAAACTGATCGACGCCATTCGAGTCTTTCCCGCGTACCAGCGATTTTGAGCTTCGATGGTGCACTCGCTGGGAACGCAGGGTAATTGCAACGGGGGTTAGCCACCTCGCAGGCCAATTACAAACCCAAGGAGACCAATTTTGGTCCGCCAGTGGTCAGCAGTCGATCTCTAGTCAATATTATTTGGTTAATAAGTACTGATCGCTAAGAGTTAGCAACTGGGAAGAAAGAGTTAGCAACTGGGAAGACTGTGGATTTCTGGAAACGTAGTCTCGGCCGCCGAACAGTCTGTGCCCGCACCGAAGGGACGCAAGTTTTTCCCTCTTCAGTACCAACAGTGGCATAAATACAGTGGCATAAATACAGTGGCATAAGCATGCTGGCGTTGACTATGGACTCCACACCCTCAATCACGCTCCGCGAAATTGCTCTGTTATGCAGAGCGGGCATGCGAGGGATGGTTCAGGCGGCTGCCCGAGGACTGCAGCAGCGGGCTATGCAGCACCCGGCTATGCAGCATTTCAGGGCATCGACTCAGGAGGGTTTGTACCCTTTGATCTTCGAGTCAAGCGCTTTTCAGCGTGGGATTCGTAGCTGCTGTGGCGCTTGAATTGCGCAGCAGTTTGGTGTATTCATCAACACCTTCTTGTTCTTCTTTCAGAATGTCCTCAAGGAAGATCACAAGCGGCTTGTCATCGCCGGCCATTTCGATGGCTTTGCTGTACATCTCGACCGCTTTTGATTCAAACGCCAAGCTGAAAGTGAATACTTCTTGCAGATCGCGGGACTGCTGAATTTCGTTGCGGGTTGCAACTGGCACGCCACCGAGAGCGACGATTTTATCCCCAACCTGCTGGGCATGGCCAAACGATTCCTTCGCATCACTGAGGAACTTGTCGGCATAAACCTCACGCCAAACGCCTTCGATAATGAAACTCGCCTGAGAGTATTGGGCTACACCGGTCCACTCGTGCTTCAGGATTTCATTGAGGTGGTCGATGAGGTTTTGGTCGGCCATGGTAGTGATCTCGTAACGTGGATATGTCGGACAGAACGTGTTGTCGCGGTGCAGGGGAATTTCGGCAGTGTAATACTCCGTCAATCCTCCGTCACAGCGTGAGCGGGAAAGATAGCCGGATTCGCCGATCCATAAAACACCAATCGCGGAACCAGCAAAATTTCGCAGTATTTCAGCACCTCCGAGGGGGCATAGCTTAGCTACCCAGTCGGAACCGCTTGGGACGAGCTGCCCGTCATGAAACTGAGGCCAGAGATTCGCAGATTCGGTCGAATAAAACGGGGCAAGGCTGAGTAAACCAAGTCCTGAATGAATTCGATATTTGGGGGAGTATCCTGCGGACCGCTGCGGCGTCATGACAAGCCTGCGAGATGTCGCGGTTGTCAGGTGCCACCTGTCATCATCTGGCGGGTCAGTGACATCTGGCGGGTCAGTGACATCCGGCGGACTAGGGATATCTAGCGGATCAGTGATACTTCGATTTCGAGTCCCGGGCCGAATCCTAGCATCAGCCACGGTTTGGGCTGATTCTTGGCTGCGAATCTTTCCAGAATAAAAAGCATGGTCGCAGAGCTCATGTTGCCATGATCAGCGAGGACGCTTCGCGAAGTGGACAACGCGTCGTCTTGGAGTTCGAGAGCTTTTTCGACCGCAGACAGGATTCGTGATCCGCCGGGATGAACGGCCCAGCCTCCGATCGAGCCCAGCGATTCGCCGTGCTGCTGAAGAAAGTCACACAGGTAGGCAGCAAGGTGCTCTTCAATCAGATGTGGCACTCGGGCTGATAGCGTCATCTGATATCCATTGTCGCCGATACACCAGGTCATGGCATCGCGGCTTTTTGGAACAAGGAAAGATCCGGTGGCATCCACGGAGCCGAGTTGCAACGAGGTGCTGTGCGTTGACTCGATGGATGAACAAGGGTCAATTTGGTCTCCATCTGATTCGAGCACGACTGCTGCCGAGCCGTCAGCAAACAGTGCGTTGCTAACAATGTGATCAGTGACCATGCCGTATTGGTAATGAAGGCTGCATAATTCAACGCAGCACATCAGCACTTTCGCATCCTTGTCTGCGGAAACGATACCGTTGGCGGCTCGAAGTCCATTGATTGCTGCATGGCAGCCCATGAAGCCCACTTGAATTCGCTGAGTCGTATAGGGCAGTTCAAGTTCGTCGATCAAGGCGATGTCGATTCCGGGTGCGTTGAATCCAGTGCAGGAAACCGTGACCAGATGGGTTATTTCCTCACTCACACAGCCACTCGCCTTTAACGCTGCGCTCGCGGCTCGCTTGGCAAGTGCAGGCGCTTCACTCCGATAGCGATCATTACGTACTTTCGTGCCAGGCCCGCGGTCCTGTGTGGTTTCTGCTGGTGCGTAAAATTCGTTCACGATATCAGACACGGCGTGCTCTTTCAGCAGCACACTGCCACGCTGGTCAATGCCGGTACGGCGGTACAAAGCTTGCACTTTGCGTGATTCGCCTTTTGTAGCGCATGAGATCTTCGAAGCAAATGTTGCGCTCGCTTGGCTATTAGCCTGGTATCGTGGGACTGCGGTTCCGATGCCTGTGATTTTCCCGCCACTGCGTAGTGCGGGAATCTTTGGTTCTGGAGAGGGGGTTTCTGCTACGGTTGCATTTGACATGAGAAGAGTGATCCGAGCTGCAAAAAAATAGGATGCCAGTGATGTGCGTTGCCTCTGTGAGTGCCTCGTCAGCGTCACCCGCGGCCCGATTGTAGGGCGTCAGGGATGATTGGCGTAGGTGATGCAATGTGCTGCCCTACAGTTCCCCTATTGGCGTCTTCGGAAGGTACTTGCTTAAAAAAATGGCAAGCTACCTGCACCGTACGTTGATAAGGCTTATGCGAGCAGGCGACCGAGGATTGGTAAGCTACGCCAAGTTATTTCCATAACTATAGGGTTGCGGCACGCTGATCAATCGAACACGGAGCTTGCGCGTGACCCCAAGGACATGGATCTCGTGCGTATCCCGCAGGACATGGATCTCGCGAGTGTCACCACTCAAACCATGGTAGGATCTCGATCGGATATCTCTGCCATACCGAGTGACCTCTCAGAAGCCGCATACAGCGCCGGGTCAGCAGTTCACCAAAACCGCGATCCCCCTGCACCACTGACCGAGCTACCAAATCCCGCCTCGCCCGATAGGTTTTCGTCGCAGGTGGGCGGATGTCGGTGCAGTTGCATTTCGCCGTGATCAGGATCACTCAAAAGTGGTGAGTACTTTTCGCTCTTTCGTGGGGTACCAGTCTGAGATTGCAGTAGACAATTTGCTGACGATTTCTGGATGTTCTTTGGCGAGATTCTCGCCTTCCCAAGGGTCAGCCTTCAAATTGAATAACTGGGGCCGCTTCTCATCACGCGGGTGAGTCGACTTATATCGATTGACCTCTCCATCGTAGGTGAGCAGCAACTTCCAGTCTCCCTCAATGCACCATCGGAACAGCAGGCTTTTCTCTGGTGTTTTGATGTCAGCAATGTCGTGAGCAAAGCTCTCTCCGAAGATTCGTTCGCGGTCGATTGCTTTTCCGCTTTCAAGTTCGGGGAGAATGTTTAAACCTGGCAGGTCAGCTGGAATCGGCGTGTTTGCAGCTGCAAGCACAGTGGGCACAATGTCCAAGCTTGAGACGACTTCCGACCGTTCCCCAGTTTTTATCTTGCCTGGCCACCGATACATGATTGGTGTTCGGATGCCGCCTTCGTAGGGCGTTTGTTTGGATTTCGGTGCATAGCCGCGCGATTTCGGGTTTTGGATCCAGCCATTGTCAGTGACGTAAACCACAAGGGTGTCGTTTGCGATCCCTTTGGAGTCAATGACGCCTAGGAGCTCTCCACATGTTTCGTCAAACCACTCGCACATCGCGTAGTACCGTGCAACGCTGGCGGGTGTTCCTGGCTGGTTGTATTTGTCGAACAAACGTTGAGGTGGGTTATGTGGTGTGTGGGGTAAGAACGGCGCGTACCAAAGAAAGAATGGCTTTTTCTGTTCCGTAGCCATGTCCACAAATTTCTTGATAGGCGCAATTCCTTCACGCCCAATTTTTAATCCGTCATCACCATGTCGTCCGCCTCGTTCTGGAAACCCACGCGTCATTCCGTGAGTGAAACCAGCATTCTTGAAACTGCCTTCCCACAGTTTCCCGCTCTGGTGACTCAGGTACCCAGCATCACCGAGGATTTTCGGAACGGTCTTGAAGCGGTCGAGGTAAGAGATCAAAGTTGCGCATCGATCTTTATAAAGCTTTGAGTCGCGCTCCGCGTATTTGGGCGAAGGGTCGTTGCCGGTGATTCCATGCGTTGATGCATAATGGCCCGTTAGTAACGTCGCAAGCGAGGGGCGACACAATGCTGTGGGTACATAACCATGGGGGAACACTGCACTTTGCTTCGCTAGCCGATCCAAGTGAGGTGTTTGGATCTGATCATGACCCATAAAGCCATAATCATTCCATGCCTGGTCGTCAGAAATGATCAGCACAATATTGGGGTGATCATTGGCGGCAATCGCGGAGCAGCAAGTCATTGCTGTTGTGAATGAAAAAAGAAACGCCAACAAATAGTAAGTGGACTTCATCAAGTAGTTTTAGGTTGAGAGGTGGACGTTGATGGGAGGATTACGATCAGAGAACAGGTAGGACGTCTTAATGAAACAGAAGAGTGTCACTTGCAGGACTGCACTGGCAAGGTTGAAGGCAGGTTGGGATGTCATTTGAGCTAGGCGGAGGCAAGTCGGTTGTTCTTAAACTGGTTTTGCCATGTGCATGCCGCCACCACAATCTGGTGTCGCCAAGGTTGCTCTTGTTTCGCTCCTTAATCTAAAACGCCTGACCCAATTGTACTTGCTTGATGAAAACAACGCGAGGTTGGCGTGTGGGGCAGACCAGAGGTTTGTTGCCCCACTTGTAGCGGACGGTAGAGGGTTTAGTTCATCACTTCGAGGTCGGCGGCCTCGTACCACGCCGACGCAACGGTCTGCTTGCATGCCACATAGTATTTCCATTCTTTGCGTTTGAAGTCCCAAGCGACTCGGTCGATACTGCCATCCTGGAATGAGTCAGGTAACCGCACGCGAACCGTATCATAGATGACAAGCTTGGGAATCTTGATGTGGTCTGGGTTGGGGTTCATCTTTTGCAGCAGTCCGAGGATGGCTCTACGCAAGTTTTCTCGCTGTAGCGGGGTGTCGTTGTTCTCTGCCTCTTCTCGTGATGTGCGATGCACCACTTTGATTGCAGGTGACTGGGTGCCGTCATACGGCATCAGCGAGTGGATGGCTAATTCCTGAGCGATGAGTTGCATGATCAAGGTGTCCCGTGGAAAACCATTTTTGGGTGTGCTGCTCCTCTAGTCTAATCGATTCCGTTGGGAGAAGTTGATGGTCTCGTTTGCGAAACGGGATTTATTGACGTGTCGCAACCGTATTTTCTCGATGTGTTTTTGTTCGAAGTCAGGCATCGGGCCGCTAAGACCCAAAGTGACTATTTGGGAACAGGATGAGAATGCAGGGTGTACTTTCGTAAGTTGAGCACCCAGTCTTCCGCAGGACTAGCTCGAATAACGTCCGGACTTCACATGTGTTGAGAACACTTTGCGCACACAAGAAGAGCGAGGGGCAAAGGTGACCCGTTTGGGTGGCGAATTTCGCAGCGGAGCGAAACACTCAGCGGAATGCTTTATTCTGAAAACCTAAACAGATTGAACACTGGTCGCAGCAGGCGAAGCTTAAATCAGGTGATTTAAACGGTGATGTGATGCGTCGACCGGTTCTCGATTCAAACGTCGCTACTGATGTCGTGAAGCAGTGCTTGTGCACAACATGGGGGGAAACACGCTGGCTGGATGCTCTAAGCAGCGGCGCGGCCGTTGTGTCGCAGGCGTAGTTCCTCATCTTCGATGAGATGGTGATGGGAATTCCCACTCAAGGCTGCCTTGACTCGCCTGCGGAGGCTACGTCGCATAGCCTTGTGGTAGCCGACCGTGGCAGCAAACAGCGTCATCATGTCGACGAACTGTGTGCACGAAGACAGTTCGTGCGAGTCAATGTCCACGTAGCTATCAGATCCAAATGAACACAGTCTTCCATCAATTTCGCCTAGAGGCTTGCCGTCGACGGCAAGGTCGTAGTCGGCGCCAATGGAAACCCAGTGCCTTTTGAGACTAAGATTCCACATCCGGTCGTTGTGGTAGAAGCCGAACGTGTAGATTGATGGGATACGAAACGTGCGATGGTTTTGCTGAATCTGCGTCACCATGCTCATGCGGGGCAAGATCACTGCGAAGGTGAGCAGACTACGTTTTGAGCCGATGCTGTTATGCACCTCGGTGGTGGTGACTTGTTCAATCGTGCCGCACCAACGCACGCGTTCGGTCGATGTTTTGAACAGTTTTAAGACCATTCGACGCTTTTCAACGTCGCCTGATTTCATCGACATGACGGAGTCAGTACTGACGCTGCTTTCGAGCTTCTTTTGCTGGTTGGTGTTCAGGCGACCGGTTCTTTTGATTTGTTGTTTTAACTGCTTCCGGCGCTGGCTTTTGATTGCGGTGACGGCTTGCTCAAGCTCGTGCTTGTCAGCATGCCACACGTCGGTTCGCAGTCCCACCAGGTGTGTGCGTTTCCACTCGTCCGTCTCAATGTCCTGTTCCGACACGGTGCCCACTGCATCCATGTGAGTTGTGAACTGGTTGGATTCGGCTGTGGTCAGCTTTTGCATGAATTCAACGTTGCTGGGGTGTGCCCCAGGCAATGCCCACATGTCGACATAACGGCGGTTTTCTTTCGGTTCGGATTTAGCCATGTGAGAATCCAAGGTGATAGATGTATCGGAGGCGAGGCAGTGCATGAGCGATCCATTGGGCTCAAGCACCTTCGATCCCCAACACGGGTATCTCTGATGCGAATGACAGCAAAGGCTGACGACAGCGGTGTCGCCGGTGGTCCGCCGGTCGTTGAAACAAATCGGCAGAATGTAGGGGTTTGGGTCAGAATGACCGTTGCAAGCCGCAAAGTTTGCCAAGCTTGCGGTTCCACCGAGGAGATGACGCTACACGCAGTTATTTGCAAGCAAATGGTGCATTGGTTGCCAGCTCCGCTTCGGCAGTTAACCGTCCGACCGGTCAGACATCGATTTGGGGGGGAATTCAGAGAGTGGTATTTACGAGCGGAGCTACGGGAGAGTCTGCAAGCGGCATTGAATTGGCGAGCAGCATTGAGTTAACGGGCAGCATTCGAGTTAACGGGCAGCATTCGAGTTAACGGGCAGCATTCGAGTTAACGGGCAGCAT